>JAOUMI010000082.1 GCA_029881555.1 Candidatus Bathyarchaeota archaeon
GCCGTATACAATCTCCAACCCAACTTTTTTCGCCAGTTGTATAGTGTTCGAAATAACGTGCCGTCCCCAAGCCGCTGTAGCTTCGGCAACAGGCTTGATGTACCAGCGCGCCCCTATCCAACCCGTGTAGCCATATGACGCGTTAGTGATAACCTTCACAGCCTTTTGCCGAGCGTCGAGAACCCGATGTTCAACGCTTTTAGGATCAAGCTTTCTCAGTTTAGGTCGGATTTCGTCTCGGGTGGCTATGAGATGAGACAAAACCTCCTTGTAGAAGCCAGATGGTTCTCTCCGGAACCTGTGCTTTACCTCGGGGGCTACGTTCACGCCGCATGGAGGGTCCGGCTCACCTGGCGGAACATAGGTGTCGGGTGAAACGTTCTGAGTGATCATGATATTGGGATACATAGACTTGAAGTCAAGCACCGCAACATTTTCGTGAACACCCGGTTTTGGCTCGAGAACCACGGCTCCCGCATAGGGGAAGTAGGGACGCCCAACTCTCTTGGGAACAAGCTCGCCGATCCTGTGGGCTTCCCGAATCAGGAACCACTCAACTCGGAAGCCTACTGCGGCTGTTCCAATGTGGTCAAGGGGCAAACCAACGAGGTTAGAAAGTTGCATGGCGAAGTCCAGCATGGCTTCAGCTATGCCCATGACGCACCGGGTGTTTTCCTTGGAATACTTCAGCAATATGGGGCGTTTTTCTGGATTTTCCCAGTGTGTGGGGAAGTCCACATCTTCGATAAGTGTGCGTTCTTCAATTTTCATAACGCCGAGGAAGTCAGCCACGTTTTCTAAGGTTTTCACCTTTACCTCAGGTAGGTCGTCTGCGAAGTCGAAGAAGTCAATGTTTGCTCGTCCCGTTATCGACACATGGCCAAACACGCTTGTATGGGGTTCAGTGCTCGCTCGATCAACGAAAAGGTTGACCGCGAGTTTTCGTGAGCGCCCAAGAAGGTAAGGCCAGTCTTGCCGGTTGGTTCCGTAACCAACAATGATGTCGGGATCAAAACTCCTGACGTACTTTATGAAAGATTCCAAGATAGTTTTATCGTCTGAGTTCTTGGTCACGAACTGTCTCTCTTCGCTGGTGTTGGTGACCGTCGAGATGACTACTACCGGGTTTTTCTCGGACTTGGGTGCTCCCTTGGGACTGTAACGAATCGTGGAAAAGCCTAGAATTCTTAGTTGCGGCATTTCGGTTTTTTCAACACTGTGAGGAAAAGACTTTGCTAGGTAAAGCTTGTCAACCTGAACTTTCAACTTGTTTTCCACTTCTTCTGCTTCCACGGCATGCCAGCCGCAGGGGGTTACATTGTTGTCGATGAGATAGCGCATAGAGTAACGGATGTCGTCCTCAAGAATTTTTTCAACGCCTTCTATGTTTTTGAGATCTTTAGAATACTTCGTTATTAAGTTGGTGTCTTGACAAGCGACTTTAATCGCCTTCACAGTTTTCCCGAAGAACCTTCGATCTACGGGCTTTAACTTGACTAGAAATGGGAAGTTTTCTTTGCGTGACTCTATTCTTTCTATCACGGCCTGTGGTTTTTCTTTGATCACAAGATAAAAATATGCAAGAAAGTTTCGGTCAATGATGAGGATGCGCTTTCCGTCGTCGTCTATGCCCCAGATCCAAATTTCAGGCTGGTGATTCTTAACCTCGTAATTGACATCTAGAAGCCAGAAAGTCTTTTTCATCGGTTTTTTTATCTCCACAAAAATAAGGCGGCAATAGGTTTTTAATGCTTTCAGTGATGACTGTCTCTTTTTCTCTCTACTCCCCCTGTAGCTCCCTTTTTCAATGCAAACGGTTCCTGTGCGCTTTTCTCTGCACCGGTCAAAGTGTACTATGTGTTTGGTGCTGGTGGCACGCCACACGATATTTTTGTTGATCGAGTTTATAGGAATATTCTTAAATACATGTACTGAGAGTAGGTATTCAGTCGTTGTAAGATGTTGCGAAGGCTTGTCTTAGACGTTTTAAAGCCGCACAGTCCTAATGTAATTGAACTTTCTGAAGCACTCAGCAAGTTAGACGGAGTAGAAGGGGTAAACATAATCATTTATGAGATAGATCAAAAAGTGGAAAACGCAAAGGTCATTATTGGCGGAAGTGGAATAGACTTTGAAAGCGTCAAGAAGAAACTAGAAGAAATGGGTGCCACTATCCATTCCGTCGACGAGGTTGCGGCTGGTGAAAGAATTATTGAAGAAGTAAGAACCCCTCAGGATAGATATGCCAGAATGTGAAAATGGGTTAAGGCCCAATGAAGTTTCTTGAAAAGATCAGAGATTACATAAGGATCAGCGGAGTCGCGCCGATAGGTAGAAGATACTTCATAATGAATGCTTTCGACGGGACCACAACTATTTTGGGCATCGTGATAGGCGCGTATGCGGCTGAAATTACCAACCAATTTTGGGTCATATAGTCCGGTTTGGGTGTAACCATAGCCATGGGCTTGTCAGGTTTCGCGGGGGCATACATGACCGAGGAAGCTGAGCGCGCGATATACCGAGTAAATAAGGCCCGTTCTGGGCTTATTTCACTTGCCGATTGATTTCGGCAGTTTTTTATGTGTACTAGTAACTTAGGTTTTTAGACTCCTTGAACAGAGCGTGCCACTCGTCTTGTTTCATGAGGCTTTCGAGGGCTTCGGCGTATATCTTTACTTTTAGGGTTTCGGCGTTTTCTACCGGTCCCTCTTCTGCGTGTTTTCGGTTGGTGTTCTCTAGTTGTTTCAGCATCGCGATAGCCAGCTTTTCGAGGGTCGTCGGTGAAATGCTGGAGAAGTGGTGGTGCAGCTGGAAGGCGGCGAATATTCCTCTTAGATGTATTATCTGCGTCTGTATGAAGTACCTCTTGGCATCGTTTGGTATGCGATCGTAGTCTACTATGAAGAAGGCCGCTACCGGGCTGTAGAATTTCTGTAAGATGCTGTGTTCCTCAAGCTCAGCCCTTTCCAAGTAGATGAGTTGAGCCTTCATCAACAGGTTGAGGTGATAGCCGACCGCTGCTCTTGTCAGACCGAGTTCCTTGGAGAGTTGAGTTTCTGTCATGGGATGCTCGCACAACAACTGTAGAATTTCCGCTCGCGTGAAGTCGGCGAGTAGCCGGATCTTGTCGGGGTCATCTACGATGCAAACAATCATTTTGAAGAGTTTAGACATACTCTGTTTTTCCTCCATTATCTTTTTTCAGTATCCTTCTTGTTTCTCTGTGAGGCACTCGCAAGGAACCTGAAAGGGCTAACGCTAAGAGAAAAGCAAGCAAGTAGATAACGCATAAACAAATAATGCATAGAAAAAGCAAACCGTAGTCGACGAATCCAACAGTCAAGTGCCCATAGGCTAAGAGTGCCAAGGACAGCGATATTATTATGAAAACGGCAACTCCATCAGCTCTTTCCAAATTGTCATTCACCACCGCTACTAACCTCCCAAGAAGAACGCCAGTTTCAGCCATACATAAAACACGTAAACGAACACGAGTGCCAACGCCTCCTTCCTTTCAAGTCTCATATTTCTCAAAAACAGACCCAGCACAAGAAAGGCGACTAGGAACATGAATGGTGTGTCAAACCATAACAGCACGGGATTAACTGTAAACCCGGAGATCATGGCCCCTGCGCCCAAGGAGAAGAGGATGTCGCAGATGTTGCTCCCAATCATGTCGCCCACCGCTATGCCTGTTGCGCCCCTCCGCAAGGCGATTATGGCGATTACGAGTTCAGGCAAACCCGTGCCTAAGCCAACTATTAGCAGACCCGTAACCGAAGGGGGGACACTCCATAACTCAGCCAGTTGAACACTGTTTCTAACAACGACGTCTGCAGCGTAAAGGAGAACCCCCATCCCGATGGCTATC
>JAOUMI010000083.1 GCA_029881555.1 Candidatus Bathyarchaeota archaeon
TTCGAATGTCATAACAAGCAAAGTCGGCGGCAAACCCTTCTTAAGCAGCAAACATCTATTCTAAGCAAACGAAAACATTAAGTCGCTGAAGGTTCCGAAGCTAAGCCTCGATCCTTAAGCTTTGTTGAGATAGAAACGATTTCCCGCATTGCCCAACAACGAACCCGCCCAACTTTATGGGATTCATTCTTAATCAGCTTGGGGCACCCCCAGCAAAGTTGAATAAAAAGTTTGCATAGTTACGTTCCAGAGAAATATTTTGAATCTTGGTCCACAGCACGCACAATATTCTTAAACTAATCTGTACAATTGCGAGCTATGTTCCTGAGAAACGCTGCCTCCCCCCAAACTCAAGGAGTTCCCATCGTTCTTACCGGATCGTCTACCGACATGAGCGACTTCAAACTCGATCCTTTTCGGGCATTCACGGGGGGATTCCCAACCGGCATTGTCCCCAGGGTCTTGCTCAGAAAATATTGGTACCCGCCGGTGCCTAACAATGGGGATGGCACTACCAAATATGCACCTTATGGGATACGAAAGATTGAAGCCTTGCTAATTAGGGAGTTTGGCGCACAAAATGTTGCGATCGTGCATCCGGATAATCTAAAAAAGGTTGTGGGACCGAAAACGAAAGTTATTGGAATATCGTCTATGGAGCCGGCTGGAACAGGTTTTGTCAGCCGAACCTACACATCTTTTATGGGCTTTGGCGGAGAACCCATAGCAGCTACAGAATTCAGAGACCTAATAAAAAAGCCAATTCTGCGAAAATGGAGTGCTAAAATAGTTCTCGGGGGCTCAGGTGCCTGGCAAATTCACAGGGCAAAGTTACAGAGGAAATATGGAATAGACTGCATCGTTATGGGTGAAGGCGAAAAGACCGCTTTGAAGATCTTTCGCATGGCTCTCAATGGCGACGAGCTTCCACAGATAGTTGAAACCGAATCGCCCGATCCAGAGGAAATTCCCTGCATCATGCACCCGTCGATTTTTGGCACCGTGGAAATTACACGGGGTTGTGGTCGTGGTTGTAAGTTCTGCTCGCCAACGTTGAGAAGCCGTTACTCCTTTCCTTTAGAACATATCTTGAAAGAAGTGAAATTGAACGCGAATAATGGCACAAAAATGATTATTCTAGCAAGTGAAGACATCTTCTTGTACCAATCTAAGGATAAGTTTCTGCCAAATCGTGAAGCAATTGTAACGCTGATTAAATCAGTCGCTGCTGTGCCTGGAGTCAAGTACATTCAACCGGCTCATGCGTCTTTGGCACCCGTTGTCTATGATCCTAAAATGGTCGAAGAGATTGGTCCGATTCTTCTTGAGAAATCGCGGTGGGCTACAAATGGCAGTAGGCATAGCTCGGTCGAAATCGGCATAGAGACCGGAAGCATTCGACTTATGAATGAGCATATGAAAGGCAAGATGTTGCCGTACAAACCCGAAGAGTGGCATGACATCGTGACTAAAGGAATTGAAATTATGAACGAGAACCGTATTTGGCCATTGGCAACATTTATCACCGGTTTGCCTGGCGAAACCGAAAAAGATACGATTGCGACGCTTGAACTACTAGACAAACTGAGACACAGCAAAGTATTCTATGTGCCGTTACTGTTTACTTCAGAAGAAGACTGCATGCTCAGAGAAGCACGACATATGAACTTGAGACATTTAACGCCACTGCAATGGGAGCTTATGGCCACATGCTGGGAACACAACCTGAAAATTTTTGTCCCAAAGAAACATCAATGGAAAATAAGGCTTGCCGCAATGATTGCCTACGCACTGTATTATCGATGGAAACACGGCAGGAAAGTTTTATGGCCAATAATGAAATTCTCAGGATGGAACAAATAGCTTTCCAGATTAAGAAGCTGAGCACTTTTATGAACATAAATTGCAGAGTTCCCTCAGAAAATCCACTGTTCCTAAGTCTTATTAAAGTGTAAATGACTTTCTCATAAGACGACACACGTAATTTAGCTGGTTGGGCCCGTGGTCTAGCTAGGATTAAGACGCTGGCCTGCGGAGCCGGAGATCCGGGGTTCAAATCCCCGCGGGCCCGCCACACCTTCTTGAACCTTGCTTCATCAAGAAGTCTTATCTGAAAGAAAGTCAATAAGGTTACGGAGGAGAGTGTGGATTACTTGAGAAGCGAGGAACTTCATGAAGTTAAGTCGTTCAAAGCGGTTCTAAACAAAAGAAACAAAAAATGGATTGTTCTGGCAAAGTTTAGGAATGGCAAAACGAAAATCGCTGCTGGTGGATTAAATTCGAGAAAGGAGGCACAGGAATACCTGAGGCTTCTTGTCGATGATGTCGAAATATTTCTAAAGGATAAAGGAAAGTAACTGGACACGCAGCCTCTCTAGTTAAGGTCTAACAGAACAGCGCGAACAGCTTGCTGAGACCTCACCTGTACCAGTTTAAACTGTTCTCTATGTAAGTGATCAGAGAGGCAAAGAACTCCTTCGTCTCACCGCTCAATCCCGTCTGAGCAATTAGCTTCTTCGCCTTTTCAGCATGACTCCTCGACTTTTCCTTCGCCTCCTTCAGACCACCGCTCCCTCTAATAACCTCTCTCACCTGTTCCAGACTCTCCAGGCTGATGTGCTCCTTGCCTGTTAAACTCATCAACATGTTTAATCCATCCCGATCCGCAAGCTTCAAAGTGTAGATCACGTGTAGCGGCTTCTTCCCGAGGGCTAAGTCTCCGCCCGGATGTCTGCCGTACTGCTCCAAAGAGGCAAACGTGTCTATGATGTCGTCTTGGATGTCAAACGAGTAGCCCAGATGCGTTGCCGCTTCTCCCAAGGGTTGCAAGTCAGCTTCAGGAGCGTTGCCCAGAACCGCTCCTACGAGGATCGTTGTCTTAAAAAGAGACGCAGCCCTCTTGGACGCCATGACGTACCATTCATCAGCGTTTGGTTCTTTACACTCGAACAGCAGGTCCAGAATCTGGCTCTCATTCACGTTGCGGTAGCCCTCCAAAAGCATTGACAAGACTCTATCCAACTTCTTTTGAGCGAAACCAGAGTTCACTATGGATCGCAACGCCATGGAATACATCATGTCGCCGGTGAAAACCGCTGTTCCATCTCCCAACCTTCTGTCGTCTTCACTGAACATTCGGTGGAAGGTCTTCCCTCCTCTTCTGAACTCGTCCTTGTCAATGAAGTCGTCGTGAACCAGAATGGAGTGCCGATACAACTCGATGCCAACACAGACCTTTAAGATTTGGGTGTCGATGTCGCTGGTGTAGCCCTTGTACGTTAGGAGGGTGCTGCACGATGCTAGCCTCTTCCCTTTTCTAAGCACAAACTCTTTCATGTTGGAGTAAACCTTCTCTATGAAGGGGTGATAGGTCTTCGCCGCGTTCTTAGTCTCCGTGAAAAAGTTCCTCAATTCTTCGTCAATGAGCACGCCGTATTGATCCAGCGTCTCTTCCCAACCCATTCGTCGTCACCTTTCCTTAAGGAATTTAAACTGGAATAGCTTCATTTAATAAGAGTTCGTAAACCTACGGTGGTGAGATAATAGTGGAGCTTCAAGTGGTAAGGGTAGAGGTGCCTAAGGAGTGTAACGTGGTGGTGGGGATGGCGCATTTCATCAAAACGGTTGAAGATCTGTACGAAGCGCTGGTGAGCTCCGTTCCGAACATCAGGTTTGGCATAGGTTTCTGTGAGAGTTCAGGACCGTGCCTGGTGAGATGCGAGGGCAACGATGAAGAGCTGAAGAATTTGGCGTCACAGAAAGCGCTTGAACTGGGATGCGGACACTGTTTCATCGTCTTCATCAAGAACGCTTATCCCATTAATGTTTTGCAGAGGATCAAACAGGTTCCCGAA
>JAOUMI010000084.1 GCA_029881555.1 Candidatus Bathyarchaeota archaeon
AAGGCTCTTTTTCGTCCGTTCAAGTCAGCTACTGCTCTGGGAAACTCAGATCTAATCTTTTCCAACAAGTCTTGATCAAACATTATATTCATCAACCTTTGCCAGAACTTTCCTCAGTCTTTCATATTTGAATTTTATGCAAACTCCTGTCAACTTTAAAATCGGGTATGATGAAAGGGATATCTTCCTAAGTGAGTTAACTGAAAGAGGTTTCGTCTTTGAGGAGGTGGTGGAAAGAAGCCTCTCCTAATTGTTGCACAAATTTATTTCGCATTTTTCAGTGATTCTTTGAGTGTTGTTTTGGGTCTTCATTCAACAGAGTTTACTTTTCTTTGTTGACTTAGAAACTAGAATATTAACTGTTAAGACAAAATACTTAATATGTCATTCCACACTTCAATAGTAGTTGGAGTAGGAACAATGCATGCAATACAGTTCCTGCCATGCCTAGCTGCCCTAGCCACCACCAGTGTTCTCATAGCAGTTATCATTCGTCAAAAGGGGTCGTACTTCAACGATGTTAAAGGATATCTAGTCGCATCCATTCTTGCGTTTGCAGTGTTTATTCTGTCGGGCCTGTTTCTGCGCTTGATCCCATCTGAAGCCACAGCGCTTTACATGGGTAGAGTCGGCGTTTCAGCTTTTTTGGTAGCTTGCGTTGCAATTGGCTTGTCTGCCTTAACTCTGGAAAAGAAACTTAGGTTCGGTTTTCGTAAAGGCTTTCGTGCACGCGAACTCCTTAGGGAGCCTCTCCTCATGATCTACGTTGGCTTTTTCTTTGTTATGTTGGTGTTGACTTGGGCTCTGATCCCTTTCCAAGTAACGGCGCTGACCAGTTTTATTTCTGGAGAAATGATTTACGTCCCAATATTCGTATCGTGGTATGTGATATCTCTATTTTTAGTCTTCGGTTTTCTTTTTGCATATCCTTGTTACACGCTTCTTTCCCTGAGTCGGTGGAGTGGAGTGAATGAAAAAGCCGCTGAAGCCTTGAGTGGGCACGCAATCTGCTGGATTAGTCTAGGTCTCTTCACGTTCGTTTTTAACGCCTTCATACGTCCGAGTGCTGGCGTAGTTGAGCTCGGCGAAGTAGGTTACCTGTTTTCTACTGTTTTTCTCATCGTGCTAGTATACTTGTACAGAGAAACAACAGTCCTAGAAAATCTGCCGAAGGCGTACTCTCCCATTCGTTTGAGAGAGGGTGAGGTTGCTGTTATGTTATACACTTCAGCCGTGGACAAGATGAAAATCTTGTCAACGTTTATACGCGAGGAGCTCGCAAGCGGTGACATGGTTAGTTACAAATACCCAGACGAGGAGAGTGAAACTGTTAGAGCTAAGCTTAGGGAGTACGGAATAGATGTTGAAAAATATGAGAGAAACGGTACCTTACGCCTAACAAGTTTAACCGAGTATTACATGCCTGACGGAAACTTCGATAAGGAAAGAGCAATCAAGAAGGGACTTGATGAGCGGGCTGAAGCCATGAGGAAGGGATGCAAACATTACGTAGACCTTGATGATGTTGGCGACTGCTCCTTCCTCAACGGTCAATGGCAGAAATACTTGGAATTTTGGGATGACCCCAGATGGGGAGCTCTTCCTGGTGTGGGAATAGTATACAAACCCTTTATCATAGAATTGACCGTCTTCAACGTTGAAGGAATGGGCGAAGGGCAGGTTGCCGACCTCGTTAAAGCTTTTTGCGGTGAGGAGCGTGCGCGTTTGATCGACCTAATAGAACACGCAGACGCTTTTTCGAAAACTTTGGCGCTGGACCACAAGCAGCTGGTCGGGAGAAAGCTTCTCTTCGAGTTTGATCCCGTCTCCTCCTACGAAAGGGTTGTTCGAGATTTTGTGACGGAGGCTACAGCCAACGTGGAGACCGCAGTCGTTTTCACGCCTAGAGGCAGTCCCATACATTCAGCCTTAAGTCAGGACAACAACCTCAGGTTTTTCCTCTTCACGCAGCAGGTGTCGGCTCCAACGATGGGCGACTCGGAGACGGAGATGCTTTTACCCGCAAGCAATTCATCTTTGATGCTTGACGCCCTCGAAAAACTGTTAAACGCAAGCGCTCAAGGGCGCGTGTGCTTGGTCTTCGACAGCCTCTCTGAACTTATAAGTTCGATAGGTCTTGAGAAGACTTTCAAGTTCATCCAATACGTGTTGGAAATGCTTTATTCAGAAGGAGTGACCGCCCTGTTTTTGCTCACCAGCTCTGCACACGATCCGAAAGCAGTTTCTATGCTGAGAGGGATGTTTGAGGACCAATTAGCCTATGGAGAAAAGGGAATACGGGTAGTCAAACTGTCCAAAGCCTGACAGCAAGTTTCGTTAAACTAGTCTTCATTTAGGAAGTGTCACATGCGCGTCTAATTTCGACGAGTCCCTTATCTCCGTCCACCCTTACGTAATCGTTCGTGCGTATAACCTCGACAGGGTTTCTATCAAGCCTATCAACGATTGGTATCGTTTTTCTGTAAAATATTTGTGCCATCAAGGCTCCGCTGGCCAGAATAGGCTCTGTCTCAATGTTGACAATCGCTGCCGGCGCGTTTCCACACTTAACAGCTTCGAGGAATACGATGGCTCCAGTTGTGGAGCCCTTGCCGTATGGGAAAACTAAAACCTTACCTCTCACCTGCTGTCCATAAAGTTCATGCCTTCTATCAATGATCAAACCTGTTTTTGGGTTTAATCCGCCCCAAAGACTAAGGTTCTGCCCGCTGACGAGAGCCAACCCCTCTGCAAAGCCCTTAATCACTCCCTGCCCCCTAACAGTAAGCTTGATTTCCCGCATCGTCGCTCCCAAACCATTTTGCTTATGGTATGAAGCCCTTAATAGCCGCTTCAACGCATTCTTCAATGCTCCCGTATATTACCTCAGTTTTGCAGAGTGCGGGTGCATAATGCGCGCATTTTCCCGAGTTTGTCATCATAGTTTCGAAGCCGTAAATGTCAGTTGGAGAGACCAACATGCAAGTTTCTGTCAAAATGTGCGCGCCACTGGATTCGATAATGTCGAAGTAGCCCATTCTCTTCGCCAGCATTTCCACATGTTTCGTCGTGTAAATCCAAAACTCAGTTCCCCTGCGAATTTTCTTGCCCTTCAATAGAGCCGCCGCCTTTGCAAGCTCCACGATAGAATAGTGTGGGCAACCCACCGCGAAGAAGTCAACTTTTCCAGCTCTTGTTGTACACATTTCCTCCTTAGTTTCTCTCAACTCCCTCAACCCCAACTCTACAGTTTCCTTACAGTTTTCTTTCTGAAGGACACTGCCAAGTTTTTCTGCTTCAGGGGTAACGCCGGGTATATGATAGAGAGCCACCGATCCTGAAGTAGCGGCAGCGGCTCCCATGTTTTTTAGCTTGTCTGTTGAGACATCATAGGGAATTCCAGTGAGTACAGGGATTTTGTCGGCAACCTGCTTGCCGATAAAATAGCCGATCGCCGGGTAGTCGATATCAGTCAACGTTTTGGGTTTAACCTCAATCTTAACCAATATTTCCCCTATTCTGTTTTCATCTAAATGCAGACCGAACTTGGGCACTCTGCCGGCTATCGCAGCAGCCATATCAACAACCGCGGTAAGTCGGTTTGTCCTAGCTCCCATGACAGAGTTGGCGAAGACAACTGCTGAGGATTCAGACCAACCTAAGTGTTGACCTAGCAAGGGGGCGTTACCGTGCAGATAGGGCGTACACGTCCACACCGGAATTCCACCGAGTTTTTCTTGGGCTCTCACAATTCTCATCTGCCTCTCCGCGTAGTCTTCTGGAATCTTAAATTCTCGCCACCGCTGTAGGTCCATTCCGGCCGGATCCAGTGTTGTCGGAACTGAATATTTCG
>JAOUMI010000085.1 GCA_029881555.1 Candidatus Bathyarchaeota archaeon
AACTCCCTATGTCGAAGACCCTGTCTTCGCCAAGAACTTTCACCGCGCCTTCTCAAAGAAGCTAGGCATCAGTGTAAAACCAAGCGAAGTTGATTACTCTGAGATCCTCTCTTTTGTCGAAAAGGAGCGAAGCTGGAAGGCAAACCTCTCTAGAGAGGAGAAGAAACAGCTGGCGGCTCAGAGGAAAGCCCAGAGAGAGGCGAACAAGGAACGCTACGGATATGCCTGGGTTGACGGAAATCAGATGGAGGTAGCCAACTATGCCGTAGAACCCAACTGCATCTTTATGGGCCGAGGAAAACACCCCATAAGGGGTCGCTGGAAGGAGGGACCTCGCGAGGAGGATGTCGAGCTCAACATCTCACCGGATGCTCATAGACCGCCGGGCAACTGGAAGGCCATCATCTGGCAGCCCGAAGCTATGTGGGCCGCACGATGGCGGGACAAACTCACAGGCAAGACAAAATACGTCGGGTTTTCCGACTCCAGCATCCTGAAACAGCGGAAGGACATCGAGAAGTTTGACAAGGCGAAGGAACTCCGTCTGAACCTTGCACGGATTAAAAGACACGTCTTGGAGAACCTCGACGCCGATGACCCGAGACGGAGGAAGACGGCGACCGTCTGTTTTCTTATCGATAAGCTGAAGATCAGAGTCGGCGACGAGAAGGACCCTGACGAGGCGGACACAGTCGGCGCCTCAACCCTTCGACCAGAGCATATCCGCTACAACAGCGATGGCACTGTGACCTTCAAATTCCTCGGAAAGGACTCCGTACCTCATGTTTTCAGGGTCAAACTCCCAGAAAACGTAGTAAAAAACCTCAACGAATTCGCAGCGAACGCAAGATCCACTCTTTTTGGTGGCGTCGGCTCAAAACATGTAAGCGAATTCCTCGATGAGGTGATTATCGGGCTCTCAGCAAAGGTCTTCCGCACCTGCTATGCGTCTGAAGCCGTCGAAACGAAGCTAGAAAAAACTCCTGTCAAACTCGAAGACTCTGAACATGCCAAGAAATACATCGCCACGATGGCGAACCTAGAGGCAGCCAAAGTCTGCAACCACCGCCGCACCATCCCAAAGACGTGGAAAGCATCTCTAGAAAAGAAAAAGACCAACCTCAAGGCTTTAAAGGACCGGGGGAAGGAGGCCCAAGATAAACTGACGCAAAAATCTGAGGAGCGGGAAAAGAAATACAGTGAGAGACTGAAAAAGCAAGAGGAAAGACTGAAGACGATGAAGGAGAAACTGGAGGCTTACCGGCGGCAGCTCGTCGACAAAAAGCAACAAGGTAAACCCGTCCGTCCCCTGAAGAGACGCATCAGCCTTCAGCGAAAGGCCGTGGCACGCCAAAAGCAACTCGTCAAGGAGCTGAAGACCAAGCATGCAGAGCAGATGGAAAAGCAAAGGCAGAGGCTGGAGAGTCGGAGGCAACGGGACAAAGCGGCGATAGATAAGCTGAAGCTCAGGATAGAGACTCAGAAGGAGACTTGCGACTACAACCTCGTGACATCCTTGAAGAGCTACATTGATCCCAGAATCTACTACGAATGGGGAGAGCAAGTCGACTATGACTGGAAGCGGTACTACCCGAAAACCCTCCAGAGAAAGTTCAGTTGGATCGAGACCGAGAGGGCGCCTTCAGAAAAGGGCTAGAAGAGTTGCCTCCTAAGATCACGTTCATGCGCGCTAAATTTTTGAAAAAACGGAAAAGCCGAGATTTCAGTACCGCCCGCTGTATCGAGAGTTACCCCTCGGACTCAATACCATGCACATGTCATTAATTTGTAAGCCGTAAGGTTTTTCGACAGCTATTTATCTTGATACTAACAATTTGTCATGACCAAAGGAGGAAACGTTGGATGCTGAAAGATGTTGTTGAAGATTACGAATTGTTTGAGGGCATGTCTGTGAACGAGCTTGTCTTACAGATGGAAAAAGCTTGGGGTTTTACAGCTGGAAAACTGGCGATGGGTGTAAAAATACTTGGGAGAATGGTTAGTGATACTGGATGTGTAAAGTTTCTGTCTTTCCCAGCAAGCCTTGTGGCTACGGGAACAAGAGGAGCCTTAAAAGAACTTGTAAAGAGAAAGCTTGTTGACGTCATAGTTACAACTTGTGGAACGCTTGATCATGATGTTGCAAGATGCTGGAAGAACTATTATCAAGGTTCGTTTCTCATGGATGACGCTGAACTTCGCGAAAGTGACATAAGCCGTTTAGGAAATGTTCTGGTTCCAAACGAGAGCTATGGCATGATAATTGAAGAGAAAATGAGGGATTTGCTTCAGAGCTTGTGGGATGAAGGAGTTAGGGAAATTTCCACGCGTCAATTATGCCAAGAAATAGGCAGGAGAATATGCAACGAAAGCTCGATACTCTATTGGGCGGCAAAACAAAACATACCGGTTTACGTCCCAGGCATCAGACGGAGCAGTCGGATACCAAATATGGTTCTTCTCACAAGACCATGACTTCAGAATCAACTTGTTGAAAGATGAAAGCGAACTGAACGACATTGTTTTCACTGCAGAGAAAACTGGTGCATTAATCATTGGAGGAGGCATCTCAAAGCATCATACTATTTGGTGGAACCAGTTCAGGGATGGATTGGATTATGCTGTTTACATCAGCACCGCTGTCGAGTGGGATGGAAGCCTGTCTGGAGCAAGACCAAGAGAAGCAGTTTCATGGCATAAAATAAAGGAAAAGGCAGACCACGTAATGATTGAAGGGGATGCTTCCATAATTCTCCCCATAATGGTAAGTTCGCTTATAACGAGAAAAACGAAACAAGAAATGAAATAAAGGAATATCTTTTCCCCAGTTCAAATTCGACAATCAGCTATCTAAAAAATGAATAATAGGACATGCAAATTAGTCTATGTCTAGAGGTGAAAAATTGGCTATTTCAGGGGAAGAACTGGCTAAGATGATAGATTCCACGGTTGTCAAGGCAACGGCAACCAAAAGTGAAGTTGAAAAGTTGTGCAAAGAAGCGGTACAGTACAGTTTTGGATGTGTTTGCGTTAATCCCGTTTATGTAAAAATGGCTGCGACACTCTTGAAGGGCTCAAACGTTAAGGTTTGCTCAACAATAGGTTTTCCCTTCGGGGTTACGCTGCCGGAAATCAAGGCTTTGGAGGCTGTTAAAGCGATAGAGAACGGAGCAGAGGAATTGGACATGGTTATCAATCTGAGCGCGCTGAAATCCGGGGATTATGAAGCTGTTAAGAGGGACATAGCGGCTGTTGCTGATGTTAAACGTTTATCAAAGAAGATAGTTGTCAAGGTCATTATCGAAACAGCCCATTTGACAAACAAAGAGAAAATAGTCGCGTGCAAGCTTGCTAAGGAGGCTGGAGCAGACTTTGTGAAGACTTCAACCGGCTTGTTCGGCAAAGTCGCAACAATGGAAGACGTTAAGCTAATGCGACGTACGGTAGGCACACGTATGGGTGTCAAGGCGGCAGGCGGCATAAGAACATACGCTGACGCAGTAGCCATCATTAAAGCTGGCGCAAACAGGATTGGAACGAGCACAGCGGTGACGATAATTAAGGGAGCACCATAAGTCTTTCACATTTTTTCTGGCGCCACTATCCCTATGAGGTTGAGTGTGTTTCTCAGCACGATTCTTACGGCGTCAACCAAGGCGAGCCTTGCGTCGCTGAGTTCTTTCGGTTCGGCTCTTATAACTGGCAAAGCGTTGTAAAACGTGTTGAATTTGTCGGCTAGGGCGTTGGCGAAGTCAGCGATCAGGTTGGGCTTGAGAAGCTCTGCTGCCTCGATGAAGATGTCTGGAAAACTTGCCAGAGCCATGACTATTTCGCGCTCCACCTTC
>JAOUMI010000086.1 GCA_029881555.1 Candidatus Bathyarchaeota archaeon
GGCATCGTTCAAGGAGTGGGTTTTCGACCCTTCGTCTATCGAATAGCCGTAGAAAACAGACTCTCCGGTTACGTGAGAAATCGAGGAGACGCGGTTGTAGAGATCGTTGTTGAAGGAAAAAAGGACGGCGTAAAGCGTTTTCTTAATGATCTGAAGGAAAAGAAGCCTCCTCTCGCCAGAATCTACCGTGTGACCATTAATTACGCGGAAGACAAAAAGGAATTTGAGAAGTTTACGATTCTCCACAGTTCCGAAGACACGGAACATTCTGGCTCAGTTATCCCGCCGGACGTTTCCATTTGCGACGAATGTCTGAGCGAGCTTCGCAACCCAAAAAACGAACGGTACAACTATTTTTTCGTCACGTGCACCGATTGTGGTCCCAGGTACACCATCATACAAGGACTTCCCTACGATCGACCGAACACCACCATGCAGGATTTCCCAATGTGCGACTTCTGCTTAAGGGAGTACGGAGACCCGTCCAACCGGCGATTCCACGCTCAAACCGTGGCGTGCAGCAAGTGCGGTCCACGAGTATACCTCACGTCCAATGACGGGCAGCAGGTCGAACATAAGGATCCCATTAGGGAGGCGGGTAGGCTCCTTCAGGAAGGCTTCATCCTTGCGATCAAGGGAAACGGAGGTTTTCACGTCGCAACTGCGACAACCTTGTCTGAGCCTATATCCAGACTGAGAAAGGTTAAGCATCGGGCTCAGAAGCCGTTTGCCATTATGGCTTGTAACCTCGAAGCCGCAAGGTCGTTTGCGGAGGTGAGCCAAGAAGAGGCTGAACTGTTGACCTCGTACATCAGACCGATTGTTCTGTTAAGGAAAAGCAAAGAATACTACCTGTCAGAGCTGATCGCTCCGGGGCTGCACAACATCGGCGTTATGCTTCCCTACACCGGTCTACACATAATGCTGTTCGACGGAGTGCGTGAACCCGCTTTAGTGATGACGAGCGCCAACCCTCCCAACCAGCCTATTGTAACACAGAATCAGGAAGCCCTCAGAACGCTTGGACCCGTGGTTGACTTCTTCCTATTTCATAACCGAACCATCGCCCAGAGGTGTGACGATTCCGTTATCCGTCTTCACGGCAAGAACCCGAGCGTAATTCGTCGATCAAGGGGATACGCTCCTGAGCCCATCCATCTGAAAAGTCCAGTTGACGAATGCGTCTTGGGTGTGGGTGCAGAGCTCAACGCAACCTCCTGCGTGCTGCTACAAGACAAAGCATTTATCTCCCAACACATCGGGGATGTGGAAAACCTTGAAACACTTGAGTTCTTGAGAGAAACTACGCACCATCTGATGAGGTTAACGAACAGCAAAATCGATGTCATCGCCTGCGACCTGCACCCGAAATTCACCACCACGAAGCTGGCTCAAGACCTTGGAAAACAGCTTGAACGCCCGGTTGTCCCGGTTCAGCATCACCATGCTCATATAGCGTCTCTTATGGGCGAACATAACGTCAGCGAAATTATTGGCGTAGCTTGCGACGGCTTCGGCTACGGATCAGACAGCAACGCTTGGGGCGGAGAAGTTCTCCACTGCAACCGCGAAGGCTTCCAGCGTCTAGGCCACCTTCAGGAGCAACCTATGGTTGGCGGCGACCTAGCCACGCTTTATCCGTTGCGGATGGCTACGGGAATCCTTCACAGCACGGTCAACATTGAAGAATGGCTAAAATCTAACAGCCACCGTTTCCCACACGGCGAAAAGGAAGTTGAAGTGGTCATCAAGCAACTGAAGAAGGGGACAGCACCAAAAACCACGAGTTGCGGAAGGGTACTGGACGCGGTCTCAGCCGTACTAGACATATGCTACGAACGCACCTATGAGGGGGAGCCAGCAATGAAACTGGAATCCGCTGCAACGAAGGGAAGGGATGTGCTGAAATTGGAACCTAAACTTGCAAGCAAAACAGTCGACACCACCCTTCTGGTTCGTGAAGTGTTCAACCAAAGACGCAACCATTCGATCGCCGACCTAGCATATTCCACTCAGTCCTATCTTGCTAAAGGCTTGGCGCAGCTCGCGGTGGAGGAAGCAGAGCGGCTGGGCGTTAAAGCCGTCGGTTTCTCTGGAGGCGTCGCCTACAACGAGCACATTACGCAAACCATTAGAAAAACAGTCGAGGAAGGCGGTTTCAAGTTTCTTGTTCACAGTCTGGTGCCGCCGGGAGACGGAGGCGTCTCCTTTGGACAGGCGATTGCCGTCAGCCTTTCCAAACGGTGAAACAGCAATAAATTGTTGCTATCACCTCCTCAGTCTTGGTATTAACATTGGCACGTTTTTCTTGTAATCTTCATATTCTTTGCCAAATTCTCTAACCAGTTCTCTCTCCTCTTTCCTTGAGATAAGATAAATAAGTAAAACCATAAAGGGAACAGAGAACAAAGAATATCGTGCAGATAATAGAAAGGAAATTCCCACATGTGCCAATAATCCGCCAAGATATTGTGGATGTCTAACAATGGAATAAACCCCTGTGGTGACAATTTTGTCAGTTCTATGCGTTTCTGCCACTTTTAGGGTTGTTTCTTTTACACCAGTGATTGCAAGCCAAGCACCCGGTATGAGGGATGATGTACAGATTATCAGGTGAAGCAAAGGAATAGAGAAATTGACAACAGGAACTGAAACCGATAGATTTTGAAGAATTGGAACAGTGAATCTGGGCTGAGGTGAGACCCAGATTCCCATCCAAAAGATGAAGAACGACCATCCCGAAATGAGACCATAAATCTCACCAATTCTAGTTCCTTTCGCCTTCCCATATCTTTCCTGAAGTTTTAGGTGCTCAACTGACAAAAAATGAAGCGATGTAGCTGCAACTACAGCTAGTACGCAGATGAAAAACCAAATATACATTTTGCCGCCATTGAATTTCAATAGCTCGTCAATTTAAATCATTTACTGCTCTGACAGTAATGGATTTATCTTAGGCGTCTGTCTTATAGGTGATACAAATGTGTCTCGCGGTTCCGGCTAAGGTGCTTGAGGTTAACGGAGACGTTGCTAAGGTCGATTTCGGTCAGGGAATTGTCCGAGAAGTAAACGTCATGCTTGTGGAGGCTCGGGTGGGAGAATACGTCTTAGTCCACGCTGGATACGCTATCGAGATGATTGACAGGGAGGCAGCTGAGGAAACCCTGCGACTTTGGGACGAAATCCTCAAATTTGAACAGTCAACTCCGTAGCGGTGTAACAGATGAAAGAAGTGGTGAAGGCTGAGGAAGGAGAAGTTTTCGATATAGAACTCGAAGCAGATATTCTCAAGGCAAACGAAAAACTTGCAACGGAGAACAGGGAGCTCCTGCGGAAACACGGCGTACAAGCAATCGACGTTATGGGCGCAATCGGATCGGGAAAAACCTCCCTCATCGAGAAACTTGTTCAGGAGTTGAAGGAAAAATATCGAATGGCGGCTTTCAAGGGAGACCTAACGACCACCATAGACGCTGAGCTGATCGCGAGACACGGCGTAGAGGTTGTTCCAATAAACACGGGAAAAGAATGTCACTTAGACGCGAACCTTGTGAGGAAGGCGCTTCAAAGACTCGATTTAAACAGCCTCGACCTCCTATTCATCGAAAACGTTGGAAACCTCATCTGTCCAGCTGAGTTTCCCTTAGGATCTGAAAAACGCGTCGTGGTGATCAGCGTCACCGAAGGACCATACATGGTGATGAAACACCCGTTCATCTTCATGAACACGGACGTGGTGGTCATCAACAAGGTGGACCTCGCTCAAGCGATGCGAGTAGATGTGAGGAAACTGGAAGCAGATGTTAAGAGGATAAACCCAAACGCTAGGGTT
>JAOUMI010000007.1 GCA_029881555.1 Candidatus Bathyarchaeota archaeon
GACATCGACGGCGTTTCAGAGGAAAATCTGAAAAAATTCTTTGACCCGGCTTACATGGCTTCATATTACACGAAGGAGAGCCGGAAAGCTGTAAGGCGAATGGGTTTTTCGATAGATTGGAGAAGGGAATTTCACACAACTTCCCTATGCCCAACGTTCAGCAAGTTTATCGAGTGGCAGTGCGAGCAGTTACGAGAAATGGGATACATTATCCAAGGAACATACCCGGTGGTTTGGTGTCCCCACGATAAAAGCCCCACAGGAGATCATGACCGCCAAGAGGGAGAAGGAATCGTACCCGAAGAATACATGCTCATGAAGTTCAGAATGGAAGACACTTATCTTCCCGCAGCAACCTTCAGACCTGAAACCATCTACGGCGTTACAAACATGTTTATACATCCCGATGCCGACTACGTCAAAGCCCGCGTCAACGGTGAGCAGTGGATTATCAGCGAGATTGCCGCTAATAAACTGAAGGAGCAAAAAAGAAAGGTCGAGATCGTAGGTCGATTCAAGGGCAGAGAGATCATTGGAAAACATTTTGTGAGTCCCATAAGCGACAGAAAAATGTTGATTCTGCCGGGATGGTTCGTAAGCCCTTCGAACGCAACTGGAGTTGTCTACAGTGTCCCCTCCCACGCGCCTTTTGATTGGGTGGCCTTGAGAGACTTGCAGGGAAAGCCTGAGTTACTTAAGGAGTTTGGTATCGACCCTGACGAGGTGAAGAAAATACAGCCTATTTCCATGATTCGCGTGGAGGACTATGGAGAGCACCCCGCCGTAGAACTGGTGGAACGGATGGGAGTGAAGGATCAGTATGATCCTAAGGCTGAAGAAGCGACGAAATTGCTTTACAAAAAGGAGTTTCACGGCGGTGTGCTGAAGGACATCTGCGAGTACTCCGGAAGAATGGTTTATGAAGTGAAGGAAACTTTGATTCAAGACTTTAAGGAGAAGGGCATCGCCGATTCTATGTACGATTTGCCTCAACCAGTCGTATGTCGGTGTCTAACCCCTTGCATAGTTAAGGTGCTTGAGGACCAGTGGTTTCTGAGATACTCAGACGAAGCTTGGAAGGAAAAGGCCAAGGAAGCGCTGAATCAAGCTTCTGTCTACCCAAAGTCAGCCGTACAATGGTTCCTCAACATCATCGACTGGCTAAGAGAGTGGCCTTGCGCAAGAAAAACCGGTTTGGGCACACCCATGCCCTGGAGCCCAGACTGGATCGTTGAAACGCTGACCGACTCCACTGTGTACATGGCCTTCTACACGATAAACAAGCACATAAGACAGTACGACCTAAAGCCGGAGCAACTGACCCGTGAAGTTTTCGACTACCTGTTTTATGGCAAAGGCGATGTCGAAAAAGTGGCTGAGAAATCGAATATGGACCCTGAGGTTTTGGAGTCGATGCGAAGCGAGTTCCTATACTGGTATCCGGTAGACCTAAGAGTCTCTGCTAAAGAACTGGTTCCAAACCATCTAACTTTCTTCCTGTTCCATCACGCGGCGCTGTTTCCAGAACATCTGCCTAGAGGCATTGGCGTAAACGGTGTTCTAAGCATTGAGGGCAAAAAAATGTCAAAGTCAAAGGGCAACTTCGTAACGCTGAGGGGCGCCATTGATCAGTACGGGGCCGACGCCACACGCTGTGCGTTGCTGTTGGGTGGGGAGGGAATGGATGACCCAGACTGGAGAGGCGAAAACGTTCGCGACGTTAGAGTCAAGCTTCGAGGCTTCTACAACCTAGCCAACAGCATAATCGAAACGGCGAGAGAAAAGAAAACTGGGCATCTGGAAGAGTGGCTGATCAGTATGTTGCAGCATCGAATCAAGAACGTGACAGAAAACATGGAGATACTGAAGACTAGGACAGCCACAGAGAACGCGCTCTTCGAGGTTTGGAACGACTTCCGTTGGTATATTCGAAGGAAGGAAAAAACCGATTCAAAAGTTCTGAGGCAGGCTTTAGAGACTTGGATACGGTTGCTGGCCCTCTTTGCACCCTACGTCTGCGAGGAAATCTGGAACAAGATGGGAAGAGAAGGCTTTGTTTCCTTGGCTGAATGGCCGACATACGATGAAACGAAAGTTAACGTTCGAGCTGAGGAAACTGAGAATTTAATTAAAAACGTGCTGGAGGACACTTCGAACATACTTCGTGCAACAAAAATGGTGCCAAAGAAAATCTGTTACTATTCCGCCGCGCCTTGGAAATGGAAGGTCTACCTGACAGCACTGAAAAAGTCGATTTCCGCGAAGATCGCCTTAGGCGACTTAATGAAAGAACTGATGACGCATCCAGACTTGAAGGGGATGGCGAAAAAGGTTTCAAGATTCGCCCGCCAAATTGTCGATGAAGTCAACCAGATGCCCGACGACAAAAGACAGAGACGGCTTAAGATAGGGAGCATCGATGAAAAGCAAACGCTTAGGGAGGCGGAAAGCTTCTTCGAACGAGAATTCAACGCAAAGATACACGTCTATAGTGAGGAAGACCCGCAGCGCTACGACCCTAAAAGGAAGGCTGAACTAGCCAGACCTTACCGCCCTGCCATCTACATCGGATAAAAGCATATCTAAGCAAGATTCCACAAGACGTTAGTGCCCTCTAAACTAGACATCTTTGGCGGCTTTTTTACTGTATTTATCCCAGTTCTTAATTATCTCATTTAGAAGTTTGCGCTGTAGGTCATAGAATCCTTCAACGTCCTTCTCTTTAAAAAAAACCCTCACAGCAAAAGTTCTCTGAAGCCTGTCTAGTCCAACGCTTCCCATGTAACCCGTGCAACCCGTAGCAATGGTAAGCTCAGGCTTCTTTACGAACACTTCTTTGTGCTTATTGTAGAAAGAGTCAATAACCGGGGCAATACATTTTTGGATTAACTCCGTATTGGTAATGTCCCCAGGAAGGGTAGGTGGAAAGCCCACCCTGAACGTATAGTCAACTATGTCCTCTTTGGAGAAGTTCAAGATTCGGCTGTCCAACACCTGTCTATTGGGGATCTCAATGAGGTTGTGGGTAGACATGTAGATTTTCGTGTAGTTAACCGTTATCTCTCTAACTTGGCCTTCCATATCGCCGATCTTCACGTAGTCCGATACTGTGAAGGGCCTAGATATCATGATGTACAATCCAGCTAGGAAATTTCCAACGGTCTGTGTAGCGGCGAAACCTATGGCTGCGCCACCTAGAGCAGAGAGACTCAAAATGACGCCAGTGTCTATGTTGAATACTGGGAGAATGATTGTTATAGCTACGGCAAATATGAGGATTCGCGCCATCACCTTGAACATGTTCTCTATGTGCTCCATCAACCCGATCCTCTTAGAATACCGCTTGATCGCTCTTCCAATCAGTCGATCGGCGACGATCGCCCCGACTAAAACGATGATCGCTTTCAAAGCCAAGATCATATTTTCTGAGGTAACAAAGTCTAAAGCTCCTAACTCTTGAAGAACGCCCCATTGCTTTGCGAAATAGGCGATTGCACCAACAGCCGCAATTGTTAAGACGATGGCCGTAACCCTCTTATTCAATTAAAGGAACCATCGCTCAATCGCCTGAGGATGCTTTTGGCATTCTACTCGCGGTCGGGGCAATCAAATCAAAAAAGTCCTTCCATTCGCTTTTATTCATAACCTCTTCAAGCGCTTCGCTGTAGATCATAATTAGTAGTGTTTCCCTGTTCAAGGATGCTTCCGTTTTTTCGTATCTTTTTCCGACCTTGACCGTTTGCCTCGCAATCTCCTGCGCCAGCTCTTTGAGTTCATGGGAGGTTACCTTGATGGGTTCTCCCCGCCTCTTCCCCACGAGCTGGAAGACGCTTAATATACCACGTAACCGTTCTATGTGGAACTGAAGAAAGTATTTTTGTAGATGAAGAGGAGTTTTCTCATAGTCTTCTATGAACAGGTTTGAGGTTGTCTCATAATACTTCTGGAGTATTCCATGGGATTCCACCTTACTACGCGCAACTCGGATGAGTCTCGATTTGCTCAACAACTGAAGATGATGCTTCACTGAAGGTTTGGTAAGATTCAATTTTCTAGCGAGTTGAGTTTGAGTTTGTGGCTCATGTCTCAGTTGACGCAGTATCTCTCTACGTACGGGATCTGCCAGTATTTTGATGATTTTGGACTCATGAACTACCCTAACAACTTTTCTTGCCATTTTTCAGATCACTGTTCTATAGAGTTTTTCGTAAAGTTTATATTTGCAGGGGGTATATTAGGGTTACCTTATCGGTAATAAAAATCAAACCGATTCGATTGCTATACCTCTCCGCGCCACTATTAGTACCCCTTCCGCATAATATGGTGGCCCGGATCGTTACGTTAGTTGGTGTAAGATATGAAAATTAAAGTTGCAATAGCAGGAGTAGGTAATTGCGCTTCGGCTCTTATTCAGGGTGTTAAATATTACAAAGACGCCAAGGAGGATTCAGAGGGCCTAGGCTTAATGCACGCAGACTTTGGGGGATATCACGTTCGAGACATAGAGTTTGTGGCGGCTTTTGACGTGAATAAGCTCAAGATCGGGCGAGACTTGAGTGAAGCTATTTTCGCAAGGCCCAACTGTTGTGTGAAGTTTGCCAACATGCCTAACCTAGGTGTAAAGGTGCTTCCTGGACCGATACTTGACGGAGTAGCCACGCACATGAAAATTCCTTTCAAAGCCTATAGCGAAGATAAAGACCCTGTAGATGTGGGAGACGTCCTTGAAGAGAGCCGAGCTGATATGTTGCTAAATTTTCTACCCGTTGGCAGCTTTCATGGAACAAGACATTATGCCAAAGCTTGCCTTGAAGCTGGCTGCGCTTTCGTCAATTGTATTCCTGAGTTCGTTGTCAGCGAACAAAAATGGGCAAAGAAGTTTGAAGATGCGGGATTGTCCGCGGCAGGTGATGACATCAAAAGTCAAGTTGGAGCGACCATAATCCATCGGGCACTCGTTGATCTGTTGGTTTCCAGAGGAGTAAAGATTGAGAAAACATATCAGCTAAACGTGGGTGGCAACACTGATTTCCTAAACATGACAGCTGAGAACAGGTTGGAAACCAAACGAATCAGCAAGACCGAAGCCGTCAAAAGCCTTGTTCCCTACGACGTTCAAACTTGGGCGGGTCCAAGCGGACACATTCCCTTTTTGAAGGACAACAAGGTATGCCACATGTACATAAAAGGTCGCAAGTTTGGAAACACTCCGGTAACTATCGACATGAAGCTTTCAGTTGAGGACTCGCCTAACAGTGCTGGTATGGTTATAGACGTAATTAGGGCCACCAAACTAGCGTTAGACAGAGGTGTGGGAGGACCATTGACCAGCATCTCAGCATATGCATTCAAACACCCACCAGATCAGGTGCCGGACCACATCGCCAGACAAAGAGTGGAAGAGTTCATTCAAGGGAAACGAGAGCGTTGAAATTCTTGGCTCGCATGATTAAGGTGCCGCTATGAGAATATCGAAACCTAAGCAAATTCGATGTTACTGGAACGAGAAATCAAACGTATATAAAGATGCACAGTGGACTGGGAGCAAGATTGCAAGGTTTGATTACGCTCAGACCAAGAAGGCCTTACTAAGGAGTTTAAATCCAACCGGAAGCGACAAGATTTTAGAGATCGGCTGTGGACCAGGAACATGGACAGATCTAATCGCAAGTAAATGTTCCACGTTAGTAGCGATAGATATATCTGAGAAAATGATAGAGAAAGCGAAGGAAAATATCCATAACGATAACGTGACTTTCATTAACTCCGATTTCATGAATTGCGATTTAAAGGTAAGATTCGACAAGATTTTTTCGGTGAGAGTTTTCGAGTACATTTCAAACAAAAAAGAATTTTTCAGAAAAGCCTATTCTCTGCTCAATCCTGACGGAGAACTTGTGATAATAACGAAAACCAAAGATTCCTTGTGGGATTTTTACAAAAGGTTAAAGAAATTTTTGGGATTCTACCATCGGAACAACTTTGATGAGGTGCGCCTTTATTCGTGGTATGGAAGCATCTCAGTTGATCTCGTAAGAACCTTGTTGAAAAGCAACAAGTTTTCAATCACGAACATTTCACCTGTTATAATTAGGCTCCCAATTTTCGTGAGAGGAAATGATGAAGTTCCCTTTATACCAAAAAAGTTGGAAAGTATAGCACTTCGAGTTTTCTGTATCCTTTCTGAAAATTTACCTAAAATGCCCACTTATGTCCCTTTTTTCCTTTCAGAATCTTACGTGATTCATGCGATTAAGAACATGATGAAAAAACGTGAAAGCTCGGTGAGAGGAGTAAAGAATTCGTCAGAGCTTTCTATTTCAGTGGTTATCTGCACCAAGAACAGAAGAAAAGCTCTAAGAAGATGCGTGGATTCCATTGTCAACCAGAGCTGTCGACCCAGAGAAATAATAATCGTAGATGACGCTTCCGGAAGGAAAACAAAAGAAGCGATCAACGAAATCGTGAACAACTGCAGAATCCAAACTAGGTTAATCGTCAACGAAGAGAGAATAGGATCTGCGGCATCAAGAAATCGGGGAATCAGGGCTGCAAAATTTGACATCGTGGCTTTCTTGGATGACGATTGCTCTGCTGATAAGGATTGGTTGGAGGAGCTATTGAAGTATTATGAATCTGAGTTAGTTGTTGGTGTTGGAGGACCAGTAATCGAGTTGGGGAGAAAGGTCCGAACAAAAGCAAAACCCAAGAAATACATGTACATCTCAAGATCGGGAAATGTAGTTAACAACACAAGACTAGGATCAGAAGAAGAACTAGGGAAATTAGATTTCAAACTTGTCGATTTTTTTCAGGGCGGCAATATGTCCTACAGAAAAGATGTACTCATCAGACTTGATGGATTCGATGAGAACTTTAAAGGCAATGGATATAGAGAAGAGACCGATCTGGGGATCAGAAGTAGCAGAATGGGTGTTCAGATTTTCAACCCTAACGCTTACACTTTTCATTACTCTGCTGAAAAAGGGGGATGTAGAGATTTTGTGAAATTCAACATGGCACGCTTCCTACATTGGAAGATTAGAAACACTTGCTTGCTCCTAATGAAACATTACTCCCTCTTGAACGCTTTGGGAAAGATCAAATGCCAATTCGAAAGAGAAATTCTGGGAATAGCCGAAGGAAAACCGAACTTGGATACTCGAGAAAAGTTTTATCCACATGTTTGTAAGTTGGTTTCGATCATTTACGTTATTGGCGGCGTTATCAGCGGCATTATCTCAGGATTCTGTGTGCGTGCGCACAGAAATGAAATGCCCATTGACGATCCTGTAGACCACGTTACAGAAACAGTTGAAAAAGCCGTGGTGAGTGAGTGATTTCGAAGAGCTATCAATCAATTTCATTGGGCGCGCCGGGAGAAAGCATTCAGTGGTGGGAAAAGATCCATCAAGACTAGTCGTTGCAGCACTCTGCTTAGTCTCTAGACTCAGTAAAGAAAACATAGCGCAAAGCCGCCTTGCTGAAACGGCAGACGTCACCGAATTTACAATAAGAAACAGAAAACAAGACTTGATGAAAAGGCTCAACCCAAACTCAGTTGACGCTCGCATGACAGGTGTGAAGGTTGAAACGTATGGATTTAACTGAACTAGAAAAGAAAACTTACGAATTTATAAAAGCGGCTGGAGAGATTCAGCCCAAGAACATGCCTGACAACAGAATGATGGGCGCGATTGCCAACCTTGAGAACAAAGGGCTAGTGGAAATCTACAAGTACACTAGCATCTATCGACGGAAGAAAAAGAAGTTTGTTAGGGCAAAAAAGTAGTACTTAGCACGCTGACGATAATACCGTGATTTTGAGACGTGTTCGAGTTTGTATGCTCGCACAAGGTCTATTTTCACTTCAGGTGGCTTAGCATTCGATGTTTGAGGCAATAGTTGCAATCCTAGTTCTAATCAGGGGGTTAGCGCTTTTGGCTTTCTCCAGCGACAAGGCGGTTCATCACTCAATGAGTATTGCTTCAGCGTTGGGAGCCTCTCCGCTTATGATCGGGCTAGTTCTAGTTTCCTTAGGCACGGATTTACCAGAGGTCGTGGTAGACTTGACAGCGATTCGCAAGCAACAATACGAGCTTGCCATAGGAGACGTAATAGGAAGCTGTATTTTTGATGCTTGCGTTTCCATCAGGATCGGACCGTTAATCTTCCCAATCAAGGTGTCTGGGGATATTGCTGCGATCACGGGCTCATATGTGATAATAGTTTCTATCGTGGTGATACTAGCGCTTGCACTTAGAAAAAAGTTGACAGGATGTTGGGAGCCTTCTTTATCTTTCTATACCTGCTTTCATATTCAACGCTAAACGCTCTAACATGACCTATTCGGAACAGATCTCGGAAATGAGAGGTTAGTTCTATTCCTTGCACAATTTTGTTTATTGATGACAATAGTTTCAAACGTTCTTTACCCTTCTGAGGAATAGGTTTGTTAGAGAAGTTTGCCCGGAAAATGGGAAGAAAGAGAAGCGAAAAAAAACCTTTCTACGATGGGATAAGGGAAGCAGTTTGTCTCTTAGTTCCATTGGAACTCCCCACGCGCATCACGACTGAAGAAGACCATTCGAAGTTTCTGGTGTAAATTTGCTGTTCCGATACTTGGCGGGCCCGCGGGGATTTGAACCCCGGATCTCCGGCTTTCCACTATTCGAAATAGAAGGCCGACGCCTTATCCAACTAGGCCACGGGCCCATCTAAAGCCTCACCTCCAATAAAGGAGAGAAAGCTAATTCATCCCTGAGAACTTTTTGCTACACCCCCTTATCTCTTTAACTATGTACGCGCGCCAAGAAGGGGGGCTATAGAGGGGTCTAGAGCGAGAAAGAGAAAACAACAAAACACAACAAACCCACAACCAAACTAAACTGCTAAAAACCTTTACAAAAGTATACACAAATTATAAATTGCCTTAAAACAAATACAAAGACACCATTTAAGTTTGCCGTATTGTTGTAAAAAAGAGATGAAACAGATGAGCACCCACGCAGAAGACCTAAAACTTCGACTAATGACCATCGAACTACTCCGAACCGCAAAAAAACGATACACCTACCGAGAACTATCCGCCAAAACCGGCCTACCCGTAACCGTTCTAAGCCGATACGCCAAAGGTCACGTATTACCAAACGCCGAAAGAGCCCGACAACTCTGGGGCACCCTAAAAAAACTCGTCGGCTTACAAACCGAACTAGGCAAGATGGTACAATTCAACAACCAAGGATACTTCAACAACACATGGATCATCGGCGACTTCAACATACTCAGACAAGCCGCACACCACGCCCTCGCAGCCTTCGCGGGAAGACGTGTGACAAAAATCTTAACAGCCGCAGTAGACGGCATACCACTAGCAACCATGGTCGCAGACTCGCTAGGCGTCAATCTGATCATGGCAAAATGGAACAAAGAGGTGGGAGTTCCATCGTTTCTCGAGGAAACATACGTGCTTAGGGACTCCGGCGTAACCCGGACACTGTACATGCCTAAGGATGCCTTGAAGAGGAGGGACAGCGTGCTCATCGTAGACGACATGATAAAGAGCGGAGAAACCCAAGCTGCCCTTGTTAACCTCGTTCGCAAGGCAAGAGCAGAAATTTCTGGAGTCTACTCTCTCATCGCTGTTGGAAACGAGTGGGAAAAGAAGTTAGACCTGCCAAAGGGATGTCTAGTCGAGGTCGTAACAAGAATTAAGCGAGCGTAGCAACCGAACAAAACCCTCTAACTACGCACTGCTTACATCTTCCCTTTCTGCAGAAATCTTTGCCAAGCCTGAGCAAAGCAGTTTCAAAGTTTGTGAAGGTTTTGCCAACAACTTTATTTTTTCTCCAAAACTCTTTAAGCTCCCTCAAAGATCTTTCAGGGCTTTTCCCCCTTATCAGATCCAAATTTTTCGCCGCCAGAATAACCAGTGGAGTAGGTTTTGGGTCGGCTTTCTTCCACAGCTCTCTCAGTTCTCTAAGCAAAATGCTCACGGTCACTTCTCCTATGCCCTTCCCCAAGTCCTTCAAGCTTTTTTCCAGATCAGAAGAGCTCAAAGCTTGCTCGTGAAGTAGGCTCAGGCTTCCCTCGTGTTTTGCGATCAGGTTGCTCATAACCTCTAAAAGCTTGTCGCTCGTTTTGAAGTCGTATCGAGCGTAGCCTCCTTCATCAAGTATCTCAACCAGACCATGCCACCCTGTTTTCAGAATCTTCTCTGGCGTTAGCACTCCGCGCCTCTCAAAGCACCGGTAAGTTCGTATCACTGAAGTTTCGCTTATGGGAGCGCCGAACAAAACCGAGGCCAGAAACCACTTAAAAATCTCGCCGTCATCATCTTTTCTCAGGTTAATTCCCAGAATCTCTGAATACCTTCGCCCGAGGTTCCTAGTCAACAGATTTGTAACTTCCATGGGAATCCTCTTGTTATCATGTACTCAAGTCATTATAAAAGTTGAATACTATCTGGAACTTACAACAAAGTAAAAATCGATAAACAAATAATATAGAAGATCAAAGGTGGCGCCCATGAGAACCATAGAGTGGAAAGACGGTACGGTTATCACGGTAGACCAGACAAAACTACCCGGCGAAATGTCATTTCTGAAAATGAAGGATTGCCGTCAAGTGGCATCCGCTATCAAAAACATGAGGATACGGGGAGCCCCGCTCATAGGGGTAGCGGCTGCCTACGGCTTAGCTCTCACCGCCCACCATTCAAAAGCCGTAGAAAAAAGAGAGTTGATGAAGCGAATTGAACAATCAGCTGAGATTTTGAGGAAAACGAGGCCGACAGCCGCGAACCTTTTCTGGGCGGTGGATAGAGTTGTCAAAAGAGCGCTGGAAACCCTGGGAAGTGCAAAGACCGTGGCTAAAGCCATAGTCGACGAGGCTCAGAGGATGGCGGATGAGGACGTCCAAGCTAACCGGAAGATCGGTGGACACGGAGCAAAACTGATTGACGATGGAGACACAGTTCTCACCCACTGCAACGCGGGAAGACTAGCCACCGTGGATTACGGCACCGCGCTAGGAGTTGTACGGGCCGCGTGGGAACAAGGCAAGCAGATCAGAGTGATCGCCACCGAAACCAGACCCAAACTCCAAGGTGCCAGGCTTACAGCATATGAGCTAAAAAGAGACGGAATTCAAGTCACGCTGATCACGGATGGTATGGTAGGGTATGTGATGTCCAAGCGGCTGGTAAACAAGGTTGTAGTGGGGGCTGATAGAATAGTTCAAGACGCTGTAGTGAACAAGATTGGAACGTACCCCATTGCTGTGCTAGCCCATGAACACGGAGTTCCGTTCTATGTCGCCGCTCCCACATCCACCTTCGATTTGACGCACTCCTCAAGGGACGTAATTGTTGAGGAGAGGAGCCCTGAAGAAGTCACGCATTTTTGCTCCCAGAGAATTGCTCCTAGAGAAACAAAGGTTCTAAACCCGGCGTTCGACGTTACCCCGATGAAATACGTGACCGCCATCATCTGTGAAACTGGTGTCCTGTCCCCAACCGAACTCAAAGGACTTGCAACGTTTGAAAGAGCTTAAATTTTAAGCGGGTGCATGACAGCGTAGGTGATTGGAGGTTGCGGCTTTGAAGCAATCGAAGGGAAAGGCTGAGGCGGGTCACGAAGTCGAGTTAAAGATAAGGGCCTCGCTCGAAGAGAAAGGGGTTCTAGTCTCTTCACCAGAGGACATCGAGGGACTTTCCTCAAGAGGCTACGGAATTTCTGAAAACGGGAAGCTGATGCTCGCTTTTTATGAGGCTTTGTTTCTGCTAGGCAAAGATATCCTCCGGGCAAAGGACGAAAAAACCGGGAAAGAGGTGAGCTTTCAAGACCTCCTTAAGCGTTTTCAAATGGTTGAAAAAGACGCTTGGGTCAAGTATCTAATTTATCGAGATTTGAGGAGCCGGGGATACGTGGCTAGGGAGGGCTTCGGACTTGGAATAGACTTCCGTGTGTATGAAAGAGGGGAGTATGGTAAGGAAACCGCCAGGTACCTCATCTTTGGAATTCAGGAAGGTCAACCCATTTCGATGGAGGAGTTGGCACGAGCCCTTAGATATGTTCAAAGCCTGAAGAAGAGGCTGATACTCGCTGTAATAAACAGGAGAGGAGAGGTTGTGTACTACTCCCTCTCACAGCTAACTTTAAAGTAGAAAACATGGAAAAGATTGTAGAAGAGTTAAAAGACTAGCAATCGTCTGGATGGTGATTTGTCTGCTAGCGTTTGTCGCGAGAACCTTTGGTAGGTGATGGAATGCCGCAGTTTAGAACTCTCCGTGGAATGAGGGATTTTCTACCCAAAGATGCCAAGAAGATGAGGTATGTGGAAGTAGTTGCGAGAGACCTCGCTCGGCTCTACGGCTACGGGGAGATAATTACACCCGTCGTGGAACACTACGATATATTGGCGGCGAAATCCGGTGAAGAAATCCGTGAGCGCATGTACGCTTTCACAGATATGGGCGGTCGAAGAGTGGCTTTGCGCCCCGAGTTCACCGCTTCCATAGCCAGACTGGTTGCCACGAAAATGAGGCATGAGCCCAAGCCGATGAAACTGTTTTGCGCTGGAAGCCTCTACCGCTACGATGAGCCGCAGCACGGGCGCTTCAGAGAGTTCTGGCAGGCCAACTACGAGCTCATAGGCTCCAGCAAACCTGAAGCCGACGCGGAGATCCTTACGCTCACCTACGACTTGATAGAAAGACTGGGATTCCGCAACTACTGGGTTAAGATTGGACACGTGGGAATTCTGCGGGGAATCTTGGCTCAAGAGGGAATAGCAGAGGAACAGCAGAACACGATCATGCAGTTGCTGGACAAAAAAAGGTTGGACGAAGCGTTAACCGTCACACGTGAGTCAGGTGCTTCGCAAAGCTGCGTAGCAACCTTGAAAAAGCTTCTTGAGACTAGGGGAAAAGATGTCTTTCAGGTTCTCAAAGAGACGAAACGTGTTGTTGAAGACTACGAGAGCGCTGTTGCTGCCGTGGAAAACCTGCGTGAAATCCTCGAATTGACGAGGGAGAGCGGCGTCAAGTTTGAGACATTGATAGAGGCGGGGTTTGCTCGAGGACTCGAATACTATACCGGGATGATTTTTGAGTCTTGCGTTCCCGAGTTTGAGATAGCGCTGGCAGGCGGAGGACGCTACGATAAGCTGATCGAACTCTTCGGTGGAGAACCAACTCCAGCGCTGGGAGTCGCCCAAGGAATAGATCGCCTAGTGCTCGCTATGAAGAAGCAGAAAGTTTCTCCAAAAGTTCCCGAGGAAAATAAAGTTATGATCATTCCGGTCGGCGAAGAATTGAAGACAAAAGCTTTTGAACTCTCACTAAAGTTGAGGAATACAAAGATACCTGCTGAGGTGGAGATGATGGGACGCACGGTTTCTAAAGCTTTGTCCGACGCTGACAGAAGGAGAGTAACGCATGCCGTTATTGTGGGTCCTGAGGAACTTAGGGAAGAAAGGGTGGTTCTGAGGGACATGAAAAAGAGGAAGCAGAGAGTCGTTGAAATCCAAAATCTTTCCAAGGAAATCTTGAGGGGCCCTAATTAGATCAAAGCAAAACGGTCACACTTCTTCCTTCCTTTTCTCTTACAATATATTCCCACATTATGGGCAGAACTCTATGTCGTCGGACAACACTCAACCGCATTGGCGACAAAAATTTTACTATTGGAGGGTGGTAGCGTTTGCGGCGAGGGCGGCACAGCAAGAGGAGTAACAATTCGTTTTCGTCTTCTATACACCCAAACACCAAGTAGAACTATGAACGTTGACCACCCGACCACACCTAGAGTTAGGGTCACGAGATTGATGAGGAAAACAATGGGGGATACTGTGGGGTAGAAGTCTAAGGCGAGACCGTAGGCGCTTCCGTAGTAGTTGAAGAACCAGTGCAGGAGTATTGGAGCTTGAGCGCCGTAAAGTAGATACGCCAAGCCGAAGGCTAAGCCGACTAGAGTTGCTGTCGTGAATTTCCCAAGTCCCCAAGGGTGTCCAACATGAACCCATCCGAAAACCGAT
>JAOUMI010000087.1 GCA_029881555.1 Candidatus Bathyarchaeota archaeon
TGTGATTCGGCTTTCCACGGAGAGGCCAGAGGCTGTTGAGGCTGGCTTTGCTAGGGTGGTGGGCGTGGAAAAGAGGGGAATCATAGCGGCGATGGAACAGGCGTTGCGCGAGAGAGGCGAGCTTCCGCGGTCTTCGCCGTACGGAGACGGAACGGCTGCGAAGAGAATAGTCAAAATCGTGATGGTATAGGCGTTGCGCGTGCGTCAAGCAACTGGATTGGCTGTTAGATTGTGCTTAAACCTTGTAGAGTTTTCTTATGGTTTCAGGATCGACGTATTTTTCTAGGCTATTCGGTAGAGCTTTCACTCCTTCGAGTGCGATTTGACTTAGAAGATGGTCCGGGTTTTTGTGTAGAAACTTCGCCAGAGACTCGATGAGCCCGTCTAAGTTGTCGGGCAAGTTTACCTCTATTTTTCTTTTTCCCATGAGTTAATCACCTACCTTTCCCATTTGACTTTCACGTTATAAAGAATTATGAATCCAAAATACAGATGTTTGTTATTCCCAGACGAAAACGCGCACATCTTTTCTTTTGCCCATTATACGCGCATGAGTTCATTAGCTATTTTTTTGCCTAAAGTCTTCGCCATCTCTAGGTCTGCTTCTCTTAGCGGCTTGTCTCCTGTGACGATTGATATGCTACCTGCCTGTTTCATTTTGTGAATTTCGAAGAAGCTGCTGATGGCTGAAAGAGCTAGGTCTTGGCCGTCTTCTTCTGCCACAGCGACGGCTGCACCCATCTTACTTTTTAAAGATTCAGTGTAGTAGAACGGAGTAGTTCGGTCAATGAAGTCTTTAACTAGTCCGGTCACGTTCCAGTAGTATGTTGGGGTACCGATAATTAGAACGTCGGCTTCTTTCAATTTCGGATACAGTTTCTGCATGTCGTCCTGAATTTTGCATTCTCCTGTTTTTTCGCAGTAATCGTCGCATCCAGTGCAGTGCTCAATGTCAAAATCCGAGAGGTGCACCAGCTCAGTTTCTACGTTTCCCTTTTTAGCTACTGCCTCTGTCACCGCTTTAATGAGCTTGTAAGTGCTCTGTTTGCGGGGACTCCCAACTATTGAAAGAACTTTCACCAATTTTTCCTCCACTAAACACCAAGATTTATTCTGTTTCAAGCTGCATTAATAGTTTAAGGAGAAAACTTCTAGACATTTTTGCGCCCACCGGGCAGGTCCTTCCCTTGCGCACTATTCCCGTTTTAAATTTGGGTATTTCGCTTTTATTTTGCCGTCGGCTATTCTAGCGATCAACGCATTGGAGATCAGCACATATTTGACTCCCAAGAGATCAGCCAGATCCGCTGGTTTCTGATCTTGAGTCACAAGCACCAGGTTGTTGTTCTTTGCATACTCTACGATATCCTTATCTTTTCTCCCTTGCAAGCCTGCGTCTTGAACAGTCAGCACGTTCCATCCTAGAGTCTCAAAATACTCCTTCAGACCCGAGTACATTTCATCAAGTAGTAGCTTCAACAAGCTCACCTCATTGCATTTAGACTTTGAACTACACATATTTAGAGGCTTCTTTACCCCCATATCAAAACTAGAAAAATAGGAATTGCGAGTGATATTCTCCACGTTGTGGCGGGTTCAAATCCCATCCCCTCATTTTTCCCCTCTGCAACCTCCCATGAAACCACGTATCCTCCAACACAAGCACCGTCAAACTCTCCCTTTCTAGACAAATCCACACGCAGCAGTACAATAGTATACGCATCTTAAACCCGTATTAAACTTATTTTACGGAAAGCAACCCGAAAACAACCCCACCAAACACCACCCCCCTTAGGGAGGGGGCTATAGAGGGTCTCAAAAACAAACACAACAAAAATAAACTCCACCAGCCCCCTAATCAACCATGCGACTCCTCTACACCTGCACCGAATTAGGCCTAGGACACACAAAAAGAACCATACAACTCGGAAAAAAACTCCAAAAAAGAAAACACACAATACACTTCATCACCGGAGGAATCGCACACAACCTACTAAAAAAACAATTCAAAAACGTCCACCCCTGCACACCCGTAAGCTGGTACGAAAACGCCCACGGAATAAACCCCTCAGCCTCCCTCCTAAACATACTAACCCCACTACCACAATACGACTACCAACAAAAAAAACTAAAAATAAAAACACCCAGCTCCACAGAAACAATCCACCGCTACTACGACCAAAGAAAACACATCCCAAAAATCAAACCAGACCTAATAATCTCAGACGGCGACATAGTCTCCCTAAGACTCGCCAAAAAATGGAAAATCCCCTCCATTTACATCACAAACATCATAAGACCAACCTACCGCTTCTCCCCCATACTCACCCCAGGAGAAAGACTCACAGAAAGATACATCAAAAAATGCACAAAAATAATAGTCCCCGACAACCCCAAACCCACAATATGCGAATACAACCTAGGAAACCTAGAACAACTCGGAATCACAAAAAAAGTCGAGTTCGTCGGCAACTTCCTTGACATGAAACACGAGAAAGGATCAGACAAACACCTATTCGCACCCATAAGTGGACCACTAGGCACAAGAGCCAAACTCACAAAAATGATAATTCCAGTTCTCTCCTCACTAAGATCAGAAAGCATCGTAAGCCTAGGAGAACCCAACAGCAAATTCAAGAAAAAATTCGGAAACTGCGAAGTTCACGGCTGGCTAAACGAGAAACAACGAAAAGAATACATGAAAAACGCAAAGGCGATCATTTTCAGCGGCGGCCACGAAACCTGTTTTGAAGTCATAAAACACAGAAAACCAAGCATATGCATACCAACCCAACCCGAACAAATGGCAAACGCCAGAAAACTAGACGAACTGAAATGCTCTATTTACGTCGAAAACAAAAGGCAACTGAAATCCGCCATCGAAGAGATCGAGGCAAAAAAAGACTTCTACAAAAGTAACGTCGACAAGTTACACGAGCATTCAAACAGATTCAAAGGCTTAAACCGTGCAGCCACCGTTATCGAGAACGCTCTATAACTTCAGCAAAGCCCCACCCTACACCCTCGCTTTCACCAACTCAACCCGCCTTCTCCCTCTAGCGAGCGATGAAACGTATATCTTGCCGTTAATCTCCATCGCCATCAAAGTCCGATTTACATCCCCAAACCCTATATCCTCATAGCTCTCCTTCAACATATCAAAGAGCTCCATATCCGTCAACGGACCCTTCTTCTCCAGAATCTCCACTATAGTCATATAAAGCGGATGGGGCTTCCACGTTTTCACAGACATCTTTTACACCCAAGCATTAAGCCACAGGAGTAGCAGGCTTCCGTAACTGTCTAACCTGCTTCAGGAAGCTCCTATACCAAGCATCCATGTCAGGCGTTACGCTCGGTCCAGTTTTCTCCCGAGCCTTTTGGAAATCGGCAAGAGTAACCTCTTTAGACTTGATATCCTTGCGCAAGGCGTTTAGAGCAGCCTCCCGACAAAACGCCTCAATGTCCGCTCCAGAGTAGTTCCTCGTCACGCTGGCTAAGTGAACCAAGTCCACATCCTTTGTCAACGGCATCTCTTTAGTATAGATCTTGAAGATCTCCAGCCTAGCCTTCTGATCCGGCTCAGGAACATAAATCAACCGGTCGAACCTTCCAGGTCGAAGAACCGCGGGGTCCACAATGTCCGGCCTGTTCGTTGCGGCAATAACCACTACGTTCTCTAGAGTGACTATTCCATCCATCTCTGTGAGAAGCTGGCTGATTACCCGCTCCGTCACGCCGCTATCCCCGTAGCTCATCCCTCT
>JAOUMI010000088.1 GCA_029881555.1 Candidatus Bathyarchaeota archaeon
CGCTAAGCCTTTCCTCTATAGCTGTTTCCAGCGTCTTAGGCTTAGCAGACCAGTCTACTAAGCGATTTACATCATCTGGCGGGAGGAGATCGCATTTTGATAGCACGTGCGCCTGTGGAAGGAACAAGCGGTTGTACACAGCGGCTGAGAGGAAAAGGTTTGAAACGTAGTTCATGGGGTTAGCGCAGAAAATCGAATCGAACAGGTACACCAGGGCTTTAGGCTCCTTAGTTAGTTCGCTGCCTATGTAGGGTCCGCTTGCTCGAAAGGCGAAGAGCTCCATCTGACCCGGCGTGTCGACGAGAACCATGTCGGCGTTAAGATCTTCTATCTCCTCTCCTAGCCTCTCCGCCTCCTCAGCAATCAAGTCTGCAGCCATCACCAGCGCACCGTTGGGTCCAAGCCCATACTTCTTCATGAGTTCTCCGATGTCGATGTAGTCGCGAACGTCGATGTCAGGTTGATAGGGCAGGGTTAGGACTCCTGGGTCCAAGTTCACGGTTACCACTTTTTGTTTTGAGATTTTCAGCCATTCAGCGAAGGAGGCGGTGAGAAGGGACTTTCCTGAACCAGCGGTTCCTAAGATAAAGACGATGAACATTCTAAACATCTCGTGCAGGTAAGATAGTCCCAATAAAATCTGGTGCAACCGCTTATTTGTTTTCAGGTGGTTGCTTGAACCCCCGAATTTACGATCGTCTTGCTTCACCGTCGTAAACTTTGCTATTTGGTAAGAGAAACAAAACATAACCGACATAAATGCGTCAAGTTGTTCACAAACACAAATAGCCATCTCTTTTTTGTCAACGCATAGCAAACATCTGTATTTTCGATTCATAATTCTTTAAAACATGCAAATCAATGGGAAAGGTAGGTGATTAACTCATGGGAAAAAAGAGAATAGAGATAAACGTGCCCGACAACTTAGACCAGCTCATTGAGTCTTTGGCGAAGTTTCTACACAAAAAGCCTGATGACCTTCTCAGTGGAATTGCATTAGACGCAGTGAAAGCTCTACCGAACAGCCTAGAAAAATATGTCGATGTCACAACTATAAGAAAAATCTACAACGTTTAGGCACAATCTAACGGCCGGCCAATTCTGTTGCTTGGGCACTTGGAATTGAAATAATCCTGTTTCAGCGCTAGCCCGTGATCCCTCATCGCAACCGGCAGAGAAACTGAGCAGAGGCGAAAAGGTTTTTCGATGAAGGCTAAGATTTTGCCTTGACGGGTTTGACTTTTCCGCCTTTTTCTTGGATCAGCTCGGATAGTTGAATGAGAGCTTTGCCTACTCGTTTTTTGGCCAAGTCTGTTTCTTCGGCAGTTGTGGACAGGTGAAGCTCTAAGTGGGAAACCGTTTCCTCGCCTTTGGGATGAGACTTTATGTAGACGTAGGGGTTATCGTGCATCACCCGATCGATGAGGGGGGCAACCGCTGGCTCCATCATCCCTGTTACGTCTAAGCTGGTTTCAAAAAAAGTCACCTCGCCAGCAGCCTCCTTGAGCAGAGGCGCCACAGACTCGTCGAAAATACCTTTCATCTCGGAGGGAACCCCGGGTAACGCTATAACAGTGATGTCGTCATGCTTGATGATCACGGCGGGAGCTGTTCCCACGGGGTTGAAAATGGGTTTGGCTCCTTCTGGTAGTCTTGCCATCTTTATGTGAGGAGGGGTCAGCTCAGCTCTTTCCATTCGGCCTTCCTCCACATACTGGCGATACTTCTCTTCAATCATTTTCAGAGCCTGATCACGTATTGCCAGTTTGCGTTCCAGCGCCATGGCGATGCCTTCTAGGGTTTTGTCGTCGAAGGTTGGGCCAAGGCCTCCGGTGGTGATTATGAAGTGGGGGTTGCGTTGAATCGCCTCCCGTAGGGCGTTGGATATTTCTTCGATGCTGTCGCCTATGATGGTGATGCGGTGGGTTTTTAGTCCGAGGGCTGTGATGCGTTTGGCGAGCCATCGGGCGTTGGTGTTGAGGGTTTTTCCTATCAGGAGTTCGTTTCCGATGCAGATGATTTCTATTGATGTGGTGGTCATTTGTTTTTCACTGACCTTAACAAGGGTTTGACATTATTATTTTGAGACTGTGTGTAAATAACCGCTTCGTTTGAAGCGTTTTTGATGTTGGTTGTTTGCTTTGTCTCTTATGGGCACCTCTATAATTTTTGTCGTCTTGTCCTTCTTGTCGTTTTTTAGATTCTTCCCGTGACTATGCAAGCCTATCCAGCCATGCTATTTCCGTATCCTAAAAAGAAAAGGGGTGTTGAGGCTACGGCAGCAATTCACGGCTGTAGTCATTTGCTAGCTTAGATTCCAGTAGGCATATAGAAAGTCAACCCATCCTTGAGACGCAAACTGCAAGTTTTCGTACCTTAATAGTCCTCTGTAGGCGAGGTATGGCTTCTCTGAAGGCGGGAACCAAATTCCCAATCCCAGTGCAGAAACCGAATCCATAGGTTCAGTATTGGCAACGTGCACGACAACTTCTTCAAGCGCGACTCTTACGGCACTAGCTAGTCCTCGAATATCTGGATCCAATTTCCGATTTGCCTCAAGATCATTGATGAACGTCGGGAGGTCAATGTAGTATTCCCATCCATACTCAGCCCAAGGAAGGTTTCCTTCGCCCCTAGCTTCGCTTATGATCTTACGGTAAATGTCATAGCTCTCTTCCAGTTTTGCTTCAAGCGCTTCGGTTAACTGTGAAAGTTCCGCCACGGCTTCGTCAACTGTTGAAAGATCAATGACCGATAGGGTTCCCATTACGCCTCCGTTGAAGTGAGCCCTCGGTTCGTAGTATCTCGCATACTCATCTGCAATCAGAACGGCGAATTCAAGCGCTGGCATATCGGGGTTCTTGGTTACGCTATCCAAGATTACGTCATACGGGTAGCCGTAAAGAGGAACGTAATTTTCGCAGGCAACTAAGTAGTCGGTTTCCATGCCCAGTGCATTGTATTCGTAAGCAACCTCTATCATCGCTTCAAGGCAGGCGTCATAAGCTAAGATGTCTATATGATGTCCCTCAAGTCCAGCAACCACTTCATCATGCGTCAAGTGATCCACAGGATGTTCATCGTAGCAGCTTCCGCTGAAATCATTTCCATGATCCCACAAATCGAGCAGGTAATGTTGCGCTCCAAACTTTCTAGTCACAAAGTCTACGAAAGCCTCTAGCGTATCTGGGTCGCCCATGTTCACCTCTTCTCCGTTCAAGGGAAAGCCTCCAACTAGTTCGCGCCCTCCATAGACAACCTTATACAAGTAAGCAGGCTTATCGTAGCCATCCCATAAGACGACAACGTTTACTTCTTCTGTCAATTCGACCGTTTGCATAAGCTCCAGATTCTCGTAAGCCCAAGCGTCAAGGTTGTTGTCAGCAACCATGTAGACCATAAAGGTCCAACCGGCAATTTTTGGCCTAGCAGCCCCAACAGTGTTCATTGTGGCAGAGACAAAGACAATCAACAGTAGCGCACACATAATTCTCTTGGTTCTCATCTTACAGAACTCTCCTATCTCTTCTCTTTCACCTACCAGGTAGGAGCAATGTGGTAAAAAGTTTTTGCTTGGCTCGCTCATCTAACCTGCTTCAGGGGAGCAGATTGACGAATCAACTCTTCTGTAAAATCGAAAATACCCATTGCCGCTTAAAACTTTCCGACAAATTGGAAGAAGGAA
>JAOUMI010000008.1 GCA_029881555.1 Candidatus Bathyarchaeota archaeon
AAGGAGGGGTGTACAGCCCGTTTCTGCGCCTCCTCTACAGCGTTTTTGCATGGCGAGTAGAGCGCAAAGCAAAGGGGCTGGGGGTGTTTGCTCTTGCCTAAGGACGAAGAGTTAGAACGGTTAAGACATCGAAGAATGAGTGAACTGATGAAACGTTTACGGGTAAAGGCAGGGGAAGAAGAAAGAAAAAGAGAGGACCCTAAGAGGGTCCTAAGGGCGGTTCTGACGGATCGAGCTTGGGAGGTTTTGAAAGCGGCTGAAAGCCAGTACTCCGAGGCTACCTGTCGGGTTGAAGAGCAATTGGCTCATCTGGTTTCAAAGGGGGAACTGGAGGGTCCAATTCTAGGCGGGCATTTGCTCTGGCTTTTCAGACGTCTAGGTATGAACGTTAGGTTGGAAACACGCATCCGCATCTTGGAACACGGGAAGTTGAAGACGATAGGAGAGAAACTAAAGGAATCCCAAACTTAGTGAAATTGGTTACTTTCGTCATCCAAAAAAGGAAAAATGGCGCATTGATTACCTTTTTCTTACGATATCCGAAGCACTTATCGTCTCAGCCGCACACACTTATGATGGGGCTCTCCTAGTGAAGAGCGAGGGAGACAATTCACATTCAAGATGTCGAGTACGGACCCGGGTGATTCCAAACCTCTCCTTCAAGTTGAAGAAGGCTAAGTGTGCACACGGGTGTGATCATTCATGAAAACGCTTCTCAAAGCTTGGGGGTCCGTAATAGTACTCATTTTAGTTGCGCTTGCCATAGCGGATGGATTCTTTATCTATCTCACCGATAAACGCGCATCGCCTGAGCTTATACACGGGCTGGGAGAAATTGTTGGGGCATTGGGGGTTTTTCGCGTTCTATTTCTTTCTAATAACCATACCAATTCTAATCGTCTACGTCATTATGACTTGCGTCTTAAAGGCTCACACACCATTCTAGTTAAAAATGCTAGATAGAACCGCTGGTATACGTTCATTCGTTTCACCTTTTCAGCTTTCTGTGACAACCTTTAATCCACGAGACTTCAGAGGTTCAACGATGCTTTGCCTGCCGAGAACAGTGAGCAAACTATAACCAATCACCGCCGTAGCTATCAAACTGCTTATGGTGATGCTGATCATCATTGCCGCCCACGCTGGCAGGCTTAACCCAAAGACGTCCGGTGGAGTAAAAAAGAGCCATAGGTATCCACCTACTATGACACCGATGGGCAGAGCACCAACAACACACGCCAGCAACCGCCGCTTCCTAAGCAAAAATATCGCACTCGCAGCAATGAGGTTCGCTACGGGACCAAAGACAACATCATAAGGACCAAGCCAGTAATACGCGTTGCCCAGAAAGCAGCCAACAGTGACTCCAGCAACCACAGGCCAACCGAAAAGCGCAGCCAACGGGATCAAACAATCCGCCACTCGAAGCTGAACAGGACCAAAAGAAATCGGAGCCAAAACCATGACAAGAATTGCGTACAGTCCAGTAAAGATTGCCGTAAGAGCCTGATCTCTTGCATCCATTTTTTCACCTCCCTACTCCGGGATTTATACGGCGGAACGGATGGGAGGCACCCACTCACCCGCCAAAAAGACAATTCCGCTCTTTCAACGTTATAAGCCTTGCGACGCTTAAAGCGGCTTAAATCTTAATATAAACCTTTAACTAACTGATAAGACTCGTGTGAGGGAAGAATATGAAACTGATTCGAAACACAGTTGGCCTCTCAACGCTTTTGCACATCCTGCTCTTGTTGGCTGCCGCCATAGTCGGAGCGCTCCTATCTTACATGTGGACGGTGGGCTATTACATCTCCCTTGGGGCGCAGCTCCCTGAAGCCCCCACCGTGACCATAACCGACGTAGCCTTTGATCCTCAAGATTCAGCCTTTTTCAACCTTACCCTCCTTAATCCGTCTTTTTCTCCTTCCAGCGCCAGCGCCGCACAGGTAATGGTGTCCACGGGAGACGGTGTCCTCGACAACGTGGCGGTTATTCCCACGCTTCCCCAAGAACTTTCAATAGGCAAGTCTAAAATCTTCAGGTGTTTTTGGAACTGGGCGAATTATACTGACGAAAACGTAAAGATTCACGTCTTCATTGCCGACGGGTCTGGTGCAAACTTCCAAGCGAAGACGCCTCTCATAGACCTAGTCATTACCGACCTAGTCTTTAACTCCACGATAAGCGTCAACCACTTCAATGTGACCGTTCGAAACTCTGCTTCGTCTGTTACGCACGTCACCGTCTCGGGTGTAGCTGTGGATACAGAAATCGTTGGAAATGTAACCCCTGCTCTTCCTTACACGCTATTCCCAAACGCTTCGATCGCATTTACTTGTCCTTTGAACTGGACCGGCTACCAAGGAAAAGAGGTAACAGTCAAAGTGGAAACCTTACAGGGTTACGCAGCATACTACGTCCAAACAATTCCCGAGGGCTAAAAGGCCTAAGAACAAGGTTTCACAGGGCAGTTTCTATATTATCTCAATAAACTGCCCGATTTTCTTCGCCAAAGCCTTCTTGTAAGCGAGTTCTGCTGTGACAGCGTCCTGAATCGCCAGTCCCGTGGAGGTGAAAACCGTTATTTCGTCAGAGGCTGTTCTGCCCGGCTTCAAACCAGCCACAACCTCTCCAATGTCACCCCAAACATGTTGCTTTGTTATGATGCCTTTGGCGAATGGAACGTTGATTTCGCCGCTGTGAAAAGCCTGTTCCCAGTCGTCAATAACGATCTTTGCACGCGTTAAGATGACTGGATCCAGCTCTTCTTTTCCAGGCGCGTCTGCGCCGATGCAGTTGAAGTGCATGCCGGGCGTAACCCATTCGCCTGAAACTAGGGGTTTTATTGAAGGCGTTGTGGTCACAACTATGTCGGCTCCCTCAACAGCCTCTTTAACGCTCTCCACCGAAACCATTCTGGATACTTCTCCACACGTAGTTTTCATTTCAGCTACATACGCTTCCTTGGTTTTCTCGGTTCGACTCCAAACTCTAACCTCTTTAAGCTTTCCATAGAAGGAGAGAAGAGCCGCCAACTGTGTTCTAGCCTGTGCACCGGCTCCAACGAGACCAACAACCTTGGGTTTCTTCTTGGCAAAGTATTTGGCTGCTATTCCTCCGGCGGCGCCTGTTCTCATGCTGGTGACTCTGGTGCCTCCCATAATTGCCAGAGGTGCGCCGGTTTTTGGATTCACTAGGATGATGATTGCCATAACCGTAGGAAGACTGTACTTCTTTGGATTTTTTGGGTGGACGTTAACAACCTTGACGGCGGAGACGTCCAGTTGCTCAAGGTACGAGGGCATGGTCCTTAAGTCACCGCCATACTTACCATAAAACAGGTAGAGTTTTGCAGGCATCTGAACCCGACCTAAGCCCTTCTCCCTAAACGCTGACTCAACGGCCTTCATAACCTCGTCCATGGACAACAGTTGCTCAACGTCTTTTTCCGTCAATAATAGAATTTTCATCGGTAACCACCCTAACTAATCGGAGTTCCCTCTCTCGGATCCTTCACAATCCTGCCAAACTCTTCCATCAGCCGTTTCGTGACCGGTCCCGGTTTCCCGTCGCCTATAACTCTTCGGTTTATTTCCGTCACCGGCACAACCTCAGCCGCGGTTCCTGTGAAGAAAACTTCGTCTGCGTTGAACAACTCGTTGGGCGTGATGTTTCGTTCCACCACGGTGTATCCCAAGTCCTCTGCTAGCTTCATAACCCTCTTTCTCGTTATTCCGGCTAGGGCTCCTGTGCAAATGGGAGGAGTGGCAATTTTGCCTTCCTTCGCTATGAATATGTTCTCACCGGTTCCCTCGCAGATGAAGCCGTTTTTGTCTAGGCATATGGCTTCGTCTACTCCAGCAGCGTTTGCCTCAATTTTGGCTAGGATGCTGTTGAGGTAGTTCAGCGACTTTATTTCGTGGGTGGTCGCGTCCACAGAATCTCTTTTCACCCAAGAGATTATGGCTGTCATCCCTTTTTCCTTGGCTTCCGCGCCGTATATTTGTATGATAGGTTCGGTGACGATGATTACCGTTGGTTTTGGGCATTTTCTTGGGTCTAGTCCGAGGTCGCCTATGCCCCTTGTGACAACTAGGCGAATGTAGGCGTCTTTAAGATTGTTTTTTCTGAGCGTCTCCAGCACAGCCCGCGTCATCTCGTTCGTTTTTAGCGGTATCCGCAGCGTTATGGTGTGTGCGGATCGGTAGAGTCTTTCTAGGTGTTCCTTGAGCTTGAACACGATGCCGTTGTAGGCGCGTATTCCCTCAAAAACTCCGTCTCCGTAGAGCAGACCGTGATCGTAAACGGAAATTTTTGCCTCTGATTTTGGGTAGAACTGTCCGTCGATGTAGATTAGAAGCTCTTTTTCCATGGTTGACCTCCTCCAGAACCTTTAGAATATTCCAGCGACTTTTGATATATTTTTTGGAATTTCATCCGAAAAACCTAGGTCTCTCCGACAAGCGTCTTGGAAGCGTTAGGGGTTTAAACGGCATACCTTCGGTTTTCTCTCTTATCTCGCCTATGAACTCTTGAAGTTGCATTTTCCTGATCTTTCTAGCCTTCCTATCTCTTATCGGGAGAGTGCCAGATTCTATTTCCTTCTGCCCGATCACGATCACGTAGTTGACCCACTCGGTCTCCGCCTCCCGAACCTTCTTTTGAATTGTTAGGGAACGGTCATCCAAGTCAACCCGTATGCGTTGCCTCTCAATTTCCTCCGCTATTTTCTCGGCTTCCTCGATGAATCTGTCGGAGACCGGTATCACCCTCACTTGGACGGGTGAAATCCAGAGTGGAAGTATCGGGACGTTTCCCTTATGCTGCTCCCGATAAGCCTTCTCCAGCATGGCGTATATGCATCTCTCAATAGCGCCGCTGGGGGAGCAGTGCAAAATCAGGGGGTGCCGTCTCTCCCCTTTTTCGTCTACGTAGGTTATGCCGTATCTCTCAGCGTTTTCGATGTCGATCTGATCTGTTGACAGTGCTGAAGCCTTGTCCAAGTTGTCCATGAAATTGAACTCCCATTTTAGTATGAAGTAGAAGAATCGTTCCTCCCACATCTCGATTAGCACAGGCTTGTCTATCTGTTGAGCCAACGATACGATGAAGTCTCTGTTTTCTTCGAAAAAGTCTCTAGCGAAGCGTATCGCCAGTTCGTAGTCATCATTGCCCAATTCTAGTCCATCCTTCAAAACTCCCTTGCACAGCTCAAATCTGACGAGGAACTCTTTTTTCGCTTGGTCCAGATCAGCGCACAAAGCGTGGCAGTCGGGCATGGTGAACGCTCTTAGTCTTCTCAACCCGACGAGTTCTCCGCTTTTCTCTCTTCTGAAGCTGTACTTGGTCAGCTCGTAGATTTTTAGTGGGAGCTGTCGGTAGGAAAACTGGGCATCGTGAGCCATGAGAAACTGGCCAAAGCACGCGCTGAACCTTAAGAAAAGTTCTTTTTCACCGGATTCCAACACGTACTGTCTGGCTGGAAACCTGTCTAGATATTTGGCTAGGCTGGGATGTTGGAAATCGTACATGACTGGAGTCTCCACTTCCATGGCTCCATACTCCGTCACTCTCTGAGTCACAAATTGTTCCAGCAAAGACTTGATCAGGCTCCCCTTTGGATACCACCTGAAATTTCCTAGGTCGCTTCCGGGCTCGTAGTCAGCGATCTCCAGTTTCCTCATCAGTTTCACGTGGGGCGGAACCTGTTGAACCGCCCTCACCTTCTCAGTTTCGTATCTCGCAAACTTTTTCAGATTCTCATGTCCAGAAAAATCGAAACTCTCAACTGGAATCATTTTTCCGTCTGTCTGCAGGATTAACCAAGAGGACTTTAACCTCTCTTCCGCCTTCAAAGCTTTTGAGACAATCTCCTTCTCTTCGACCTCTGTTGGCACAACCACCTTAGACTGCTCAGCCAGGGGGTGTCCCTTTATGGAGATTGAGAACTGTTTGCACCAGCCAAAGGGAGTCCGGTATGTTTCGATGCCAGTCTCCTTCGCGTATTTCTCCATTGCCTTAATGACTTTTAAGGCGTTGGTGGGCTTCGCTAGGTTGCTGCTTAAGTGGGCGTACGGGTATATCAGAACCTTGTTGACTTTCAATTGTTGAAGAGAGGATCTTACTTCATCCACAGCTTTGCTGGCGACAGCTTCGTCGTCTCCCTTTTCAATGCAGGTGAACAGGACCACGAGTTCTTCAAGTCGCTGCTTCTTTTTTTCGCACTTTTCTGCCGCGGCGATCTCCTTTTTTATCGGTTTGTACTCTATGAAGTTGGAGTGCAGTTGAAGTATCCTCAGCCCCTGTACCTCCACTGCTCTAACATCTTTTCTTTCTTGGTCTCTTTCTTGAACTCTTTATAGTGATCCTTACAGAGGTAGGCTCTCCCCCTTCCTCCTCCTCCAACATTTAACCCTGCGCTGCTTACTCTTTCGTTGGAGAGGGAGCGAACCGCTAGCTTGTCGCACCCAACCACGCTGCATTTCACGCCTTTGGCAACCTTACCCAATTGGTGAACCCTCCATTTGTCTCTGTCTTACACGGTTAAACGCTTAAGCCCTTTCTCATAGATTTCAGTAGCCCTCTTATAGGTTTCTTTCTTTTCCCCGAACACGGTGGGTCCCACGCCCTCCACAACAAAGGAGGAGGCGGCTGACCCAACGCAAGCACACCACAATGGATCTTTTCCTTGAACATGTTCGGCTAGAAACGCGCCGATAAAGGCGTCTCCGGCGCCAGTGAGATCCTTAACAACTCTCGGCTTGCAGGCTGGGATTTCGTAGAATTCTCCATCAGAAAACAATGTGGACCCTTTCATACCTCTTGTTACCATGACTATTCTTGGTCCGTAACTGTGAATCTTCTGCACAGCCAACTGCAAGTCCGTTAATCCCGTCACAGCCTTGATTTCACTGAACGATGATTTGTACACGTCGATCTGGTGGAGAATTCCCGTTTCTTCCCATCTACCCAACTTGACGTTTCCTTGCTCATCAAACCTTCGCACAAACCCTTGTGGGTCCAGCGACAAAGTGTCCGTTTGCCCGCGCAGTTTGTCGATAACGCTCTGTGACAGCTCGTTTGCAATGGGAGCCACATGGACCGCTTTGGCTCGGAGGGAACCAGACACGTCTTCTAAGGAAATGGGCGGGGCTTGGCTCTCTAGCTGGAGTTGTCGCCCTCTCCTCCCGTACTTCAAAAGGAATCTTGTAGTTGAGGCATCTCTAACCCGTTTGAGTCCAGATAAATCCACTCCGTTTGATTTCAACAACATAACATACTCACGGGGGAAGTCTTCCCCTACTTTTGAGATGACGGAAACGTTCGCGTCTAGTTTTCTCGCTGCCAGTGAAACGTAGGTTGGAGGTCCACCTAGCGCGGGTTCAGAGGTGGATGTTTTAGGCGAAAATATTCGGTCAATTGCGAGGTGGCCTGCTGTTACTAGATCAAACATGGTTTTCCTCGTTGGAAAGAACATACTGTACATGGATTAGTCTTGCGCAAGGTTATAAATCTGTTTCAACACCTATGTACGGTTGAGGAAACGCTATGCCAGTGAAGCGCAAGTCGAGGGGTCGATCCAAAGGCGGAAAGGGAAGAGGCGCTCTCGTCCAGTGCAGCAGTTGCGGCGAGCTGGTTCCCCGCGACAAAGCCAAAAAGACATCTCGCCGAGTGTCCATGGTCGACTCTTCGTTATACAAGGAGCTTCGTCAAAAAGGCGCCTACATAACCAGCCAACCCGTGACGAAATATTACTGTATTTCCTGTGCAGTGCACCGAGGCGTGGTGAAAGTGCGCGCGAGAGACGAACGAAAAACACGACCTCGAAGAAGAAGATATAGACGCTGACCCGACAGCTAACTTCCTTCTTTCTGGGACTTACGAAAATAAACAACACGCTGAAGCACGGTAAGATTTGTGAGAACTGCCAGTATGATTATTCCCCAACCCAACGCTTCCTGCCAAACAACATTAAGAAGACTAGCTACCGCCAATATGATTATGCGTTCAGCACGTTCGGCAAAGCCCACAGCCTCCATTTTCACTCCCGCCGCCTCAGCCCTAGCCCGAGCGTAGCTCACCAGCAATGAGCCCGTTAGGGCGGCAAAGCCCCATAACGGATGGCTTAATCCGCCGAGAATGATGCCGCAAAAAACGACGGCGTCGGCGTACCGATCCAGCATGGAGTCGAGGAAGCTGCCGAAGGTTGTGGTTTCTCTATAAATTCTTGCTATGGCGCCGTCCAGTGCGTCGAAAAAACCTGAGGCTAGGAGAAAAATGGTGGCCGCTATGAGAATGAGTTGATGAAACTGCGAGTTCCAGTATAGCAGTGCTGAAAGTAGCGCGCATACTATTCCGATGGCGCTCACCTGATTTGGGGTTAATCCTACGCTGTGAGCAAGTTTGGCTTCATAGGATATCCAGAGTTGAAACCTTTCTTTCAGCCTTGTGAGCAACTCGCCTCCACCATCCACAACTTTATGGTCATAATGTTTATTTAAAAAGAGTCTCTGTGAAAAATAATGACGGAGGACTCGCATGATTCATACAGTTCCATTAAAGATAGACGACAAAATCGCAAAAGGCTTGAAAGTGGACTTGCCCGACTCTCCGCCGCTCGTGATGATTGTGGGAAACACAGGTTTCGTGATGTGCGGCTTCCTTAACGTGGAAGCGGCTGAAAAACTGAACGTGACTGCCGCGATGGTGAGCGGGGTCAGAAACTTTGAAGATATCCTTGAGGCTGAGGTCAAGGCGGTTACGTCTAGAGCTGGGAATAAAGGAATAAAGATCGGAATGAAGGGGAAAGACGCCGTCAAACTGCTATGCTAAGCCTTAATAGGCTATCGCAGCTCTCACCACATGGTCTGCCTTTCGCCCGCAAACCACGCATTTCCCACCCACCTTCTCTTCGGTGCCTACGGGAACTCCTAGCACGCGCGCGCCCACCGCTTCTTCCAACTGGCGACCACACTCGGCGCGGTTACACCACAAAACCTCAACGATACCAGCTCTTTTACTCAACAGTTGTTTCGCTTCCTCCAAACTGTCAACCCTATAGACACGGTCTTCTATCCACTCCCAAGCTCTCTGCCGCAGGTCCCGCGTGATCTTCTTTAGGAGCTTCTGAACAGCTGCAACAAGCTCGTTGATTTTGCAGGTTTGTTTCTCCAAAGTGTCCCGTCGAACAAGGGTTGCCTCATTGTTTTCCACATCTTTCGGTCCCACTTCAATGCGTATCGGGATGCCTCGCAACTCCCAATAGTAAAATTTGGACCCTGGTCTCAAATCAGTTCGCGGGTCTAACTCAACTCTAAGGTCCGCTTCCTTCAACGTTGTAATAACGCCTTCGCATGCCCTGTTGATTTGTTTATCCTTCTTCTTGTATGGAATAGGGATGACCACAACTTGGATGGGTGCAATTTTTGGTGGCAACACAACCCCATGGTCGTCGCCGTGGACACTCAAGAGGGCGGCTATGGCTCTTCCCGATATTCCGTAGCTTGTCTGCCAAACGTGCTCTTGCGTTCCCTTTTCAGTTTCATAGGTAATGTCAAATGCCTTGGAGAAGTTTTGACCCAAATTGTGGACAGTTCCGATCTGAAGAGTCCTGCCGTCTGGACATATCATGTCGAACGACAGCGTGTAAACAGCACCCGCAAACTTGTCCCAGTCCGGTCTCCGCGAGATAGTGTAAGGAACACCCAACTCGTCAAAAAATCTCTTGTACACTTCCACCGCCTCCTTCACTTGAGCCTCAGCGTCTTCTAATGTGGCATGAGTAGTGTGAGCTTCCTTGAAGGAGGCTACCTCTCGAGTTCTTATAAGGGGACGCGTGGCCTTTGTTTCGTATCGAAAGATGCTAACAATCTGATAGAGCTTTATTGGTAGGTCCGCGTGAGATCGTATCCAAAGCTTCAGCATGGGAGCTATGACGGTTTCGCTTGTCGGCCTCAAAGCGTACTTCACCTTGAGAGGTGTCAAGCCGCCTCTGGTGACCCAGAAGCACTCTTCCTCGAAGCTTTTCACGTGGGCGGATTCCTTGGCTAACGATGTTTCCGGAATCATGAGGGGGAACAGCGTTTCGTTGTGTCCGGTGGAGTCGAGCAGGTCGCGCAGAATTTGAAGAACGTTTTTTCGAATCTTGAACCCGTAGGGCATCCAAACCCCGCAGCCCTTTATGGGGTATCGATAGTCCATTATGCCTGCGTCTATCAGAACGTTGCGGAACCAGTCGCCGTATCGTCTGCTCCACCTCTTCCTCTTCAAGGTTGACATTGCACACCCACCGCTGCAACATGTAGCAACATCTATTTGACGCCGCTTAAGTATTAGTGTTTTTAATAACTTGCATATGATAAAGCTCTTTCTTTGACTTTTGTTGTTAATACGTTGAACTTGGGGCTAATCTTAGGAGCGTTTAGCAGAAAATTTTTTAGGTAAGACCTAACTTTTCCTTTTTCAGTGGTGTTGCATTGAAAGCTGAAGCAAGGATAACTGTGAATGAGGGGAAGTATCTGAAGTTAATATACAGAAAACAGCATGAAGAGTTTAGCAGAGTTAGGACAACGGTCGTGGCAAAATCTGTAAGAGTTCGACCCGCCACAGTGACCGAAATGCTTCAGAATCTCGCTGAGAAGGGTCTACTCAGATACACACGCTACCGTGGGGTTAGACTAACGGAAAAGGGTTTTGCCGAAGCTCAAAAACTGTTGAGAAAACATAGGATTTTAGAGACTCTATTCGTGAGGTTTCTGAACTACGACGTTCAAAAGGCTTGTGATGAGGCTTCAAAGCTGGACCATTATGCTTCAGAGGACCTTGTCAACACTATTTGTCGAGCCTACGGGCATCCTGAAACTTGTCCGTGCAACAAGACCATCTTCAGCCATGAGGGATGTGAAGAAAAACCTTTAGGAAAGGCAAGATGGAAGATCATCTAAATGTTGGATGAGATAGTAACAACTTTTTTGGAAACGATGAAAATAATTTTAATCATAACATTATTAATGATTATAATTGAATTTCTAGAGTTAAAATTTGAGAACAAAATTCGGGAAAAGATAACCAGAAAACCCGTAAATCAGTTTGTAATCGCTTCTCTTCTCGGGTCCATACCTGGCTGTGTAGACTCTTTCTTTATAGTATCCCTTTACGTTCACGGTTTGGTGGGTTTTGGCGCCCTAGCCGCCGTCATGTTATCCACCGCGGGAGATGACGCGTTTATAATGTTGGCTATGATTCCGGAAACAGCTCTCCTTATCTTTGCCATTTCTGTAATACTAGGGATAGTTGGGGGTTTTTTCGCAGACAAAATCGCTAAAGCCATAAAATTGAAGACCTGCCAACCTTGTGAGATAGAAATCCACGAAAAGGAGCTTGACTTTAAACACTTTCTAAAGGAGCATGTTTTTGGTCATGTACTTAAGAAGCACATACCGAAATTGTTTTTGTGGATTTTCTTCACCATGCTAGCCATTGGTTTTCTGGTGGAGAACTTTAATCTGGAACCAATTGTAACGAGTTTGCCCGTATTTTTATTGATTGTTTTCGCCGCTTTGATTGGAATCATACCGGAGTCTGGACCTCACCTCTTTTTTCTCCTTTTATTTTCAAAGGGATTTATTCCCTTTTCAGTTCTGCTTGTTAACACGATATCCCAAGATGGTCACGGTTTGTTACCTTTGCTTTCATACTCAGTTAAGGATACAATTTACGTTCAGATCTTTACAACTCTATTTGCCTTAGCAGTGGGAATAGTTTTGTTTTCGATTGGAGTTTAAAATATGTTGAACACCCGACGATCACATTTGAGCCTCTCTTAATAGGAAGCTCTTGATTGAAGCGCTGGATGTAGGGATTAGAGAGTCGAGCGACATGTTGGAAGGGAACCATAACCCAACATCCTTATCTTTTAGGAAAATGTTCAAAGTGCTATGAGGTGTCCAAATGAAGAGCGAGGAGGACGAGGAACTAGAAAGGATTAAACGAGCAAAACTGCAAGAAATGATGAGGAGCGTAGCCGGGAAAAGACAGGAGAAGCCAGCTTTGAACAAACCTGTCGAAGTAACTGATGCGACGTTCAAAGAAACGATCCAGAACCATCCCTTGGTGGTGGTTGACTGCTGGGCGACGTGGTGTGGTCCCTGCCGAATGATTGCCCCTGTCATAGAGGAAATGGCGAGAGACCACGCTGGAAGAATCTTATTTGGGAAACTGAACGTGGATGAGAACCAAGAAGTCGCCACACAGTACGAGATAATGAGTATCCCCACGCTGTTAGTGTTCAGGAACGGAAAACTCGTGGACAGAATCGTTGGCGTCATGCCTAGACAGATGCTAGAACCAAAGATAACACGCTACCTTTAGCAGGCTTCAAAGGATATAAAATGAATAGAGAATTAATCAAGAATTTTTTGAACAAGAGAAACATATTCGCTGTAGTTGGAGCTAGCAGAGACCCCGAGAAGTACGGTTATCGAGTGTATAAAGACCTGAAGGAAGCAGGATATGAGGTGTATCCAGTAAACCCAAATACCGACAAAGTTTTGGGCGATAGATGTTATCCTGATCTCGGAGACTTGCCAATCAAACCAGATGTTGTCGATGTTGTGGTACCGCCAAAAGTTACGGAAAAAATTGTTAAGGCTTGCAAGAGACTTGGGATCACAAAGGTGTGGATGCAACCCGGCTCAGAATCTGAAACAGCCATTAAATTCTGTGATGATAACAGTATTGACGTGGTGCATGGTGTCTGCGTGATGATTGAACGCAGAAGAGAAGAAATCGCTTAGTTTGTTAATAGCCAGCTTTTTTCATGAGTTCCTTAACTGAATTGTAAGCTGGGGATGAGGAGGGTAGTTCAAGTAGAGATTTTCCGGAGACAACGTAGTTTTCAACTTCCTTGTCGTAGGCGATTTTTCCTAGATATTTCAGTCTTGTTCTCTCTTCAACTTCTGCTTCTAGGCCTTCTGGAAACCTGTAGCCTCCTACAACGTAGAAGTTTTTGAAGTCCATCTTGACCTCCTTTGCGATTTTGTATGCTCTCTCCACATGGTTGAAGGATTTTCTGGAGGGATCTATTATGTCAAATATGTCGTCTACCTTGGAAGCTATTCTTCTGTTTAGGTGCTCTAATCCAGCCGGAGAATCCATAAGAATGTATGTGTATGTTTTCGTTAATCTTTCGAGAGCTCTTTTCAACGACGCGTCTGGCAGACAGTAACAACCCTCTATAAATTTTGTTCCAACCGCGATCATATCGAAGGACGCTCCTTCATATAATCCCCTTGACCAAATCTCGCTTTCTATCCTTTCTGAAGGGGGAACTCCAACCGTGGTGCCTCCTTTCTCTATAAAAGTTTCAATCAGCAGTTCGGATATGGTCTTCTTTTCCTCTTCCATAAAATCTATTCCAACCATTTCTCCCAGGTTTTGATCTGGGTCTACGTCTATGAGAAGTAGTGGGGTATCACCTATCTCGATGAAATATTTTGTTATGAGGGCGACAAAACTTGTTTTGCCGCTACCTCCTCTACCCATAGAGACTATCTTTTTCATGTAGGCCGTCTTCTGTTCTGGCTAACTGAGTGATCTGAATATAATAACTATTTTGGACGCTGCAACACGGTTATTATTAAAGGGTTTTATGTTTCGTTCACGTTAGAGGTCCGTGTGATGTCCACTCTGGGA
>JAOUMI010000089.1 GCA_029881555.1 Candidatus Bathyarchaeota archaeon
TCTACGGTTTGCAATTCGAAACCGAACTTTCCGGTAACCAGTTTCACGTGTTGTGCGTCCGTGACATTACGCGTCTCCTCCTCGGGCAAGGCGATGCCCAATACAGCGTGACCGCCTAGGGCCAGAGCGGCGATGGCGGCGGTTGTGCTGCTGTCCACTCCACCCGACACTCCTAAAACAACCCCGTTGGCTCCACATTTTTTCACATAATCTCTGATGAATCGTTTGATTCTGGCTTCGACTGATGGCAGGTCCAGTTTTAAGATGTCACTCGTTAACTTCAACGTGACTCCCTCGCACTACTTAGAACGTTCTCTTTTATAACTCATTTTTTGTGAGAGTCAGAATGAAGATTGAATATGAACAATTTTGGTAGACGATGGTGAGAGGTGTAAGGACCTAATGGACAGACATCCTCGTCTTTTTGTGGGAAAAGGGGAAAGTGAAGTTGGCTGTTCTCTCTCTTGCCTTGTGTCCTAACATTAGGTGAAGTATTTAAGCGATGATTACATACTTGGAAATTGGAAGAACTGCAAGCATAAATAGAGTTTAATGACAGAGGCTTGGATATGGGTAGAAGGCGGAGAAAGGTAGTTCGTATTCCCAAGAAACGGTTGCCTAGAGTTTTCTTGTGTCCAAGATGCGGAAAAGAAGCCATCAGAGTTGAGCTGTCGAGAGATGAAGGACATGCTTCAGTGAGGTGTGGAGGTTGCGGCTTGGCAGAAGAGTTGCCCCTCAGGCCAGGTCTTAAGGAGATTGACATCTACTGTTTGTTCACTGACAAGTTTTATTCTAGTGCAACCGTTGCCTAGCGAGGACTGCGCATGATAGGTAAAGTGGAGAAGTACCTGCTAGATAAGATTCAGGAAGATGGGGCTATTCACATCACTCTCCTTGACCCTGAGAAGGCGACTCCTCAGTCTGCGTCCAAAATAGCTCGTGAAGTGGAGTCTTGCAAGACAGCAGCTATCATGGTTGGCGGGTCCACTCTTACTTCAAGTTCTCACCTAGATGACGTTGTGAAAGAGATTAAGAATGAAGTGAAGATCCCAGTGATTCTCTTCCCTAACAACTTCACTGGCATATGTAAACACGCCGACGCCATATGGTTCATGTCTCTCCTCAACTCTTCAGACCCTTACTTCATCGCTGGAGCTCAGATTTGGGGAGCTCCTCTGATCAAGAAGTTTGGCCTAGAAGCCATCCCGCTCGGCTACATAATCGTTGGAGAGAGTAGCTCGGTTAGCGTCGTGGGACGGGCCTGCCCGATTCCCTACAACAAACCTGAACTCGCTGCCGCACACGCGTTAGCGGCCCAGTACTTCGGTATGCGGTTCGTGTACTTGGAGGCGGGATCCGGAGCCAAACAGCCCCCACCAAAGAGCATGATAGAAACGGTGAAGGAGTTTGTCAACATTCCCCTCATCGTGGGCGGAGGAGTAAGGACCGGTCATCAAGCGAGGGAGGCGGTGGACGCAGGGGCGGACGTGATTGTCACCGGGACTGTTGTAGAGGAGGGGGGGAGAACGAGAGATGTGATTAGGGAACTGGTGAATTGTACAAAAACTGGGTGGGAAGGCGCTGATGACAGCGTTTGAGCATTATTTTGATGTCTTGAAAAAGACTCTTGGTTGTCTCGACCTAAAGAGGAGTGGTTAACCATCGTTTTGTGTCGGATTCATACAGAATAGCTCCGTTGTTTATCCATTCGTGTCAAAAAGATTCAATATCCGTCTTATGAGAATGTACTGAAGGAGATGCTTTTGGGCGTCAAGATGAGCAGAGAATACCAGCAATACACATCGGCTTTAGAAGAACAGCTTGAAAGCTTGTACAAGGTTGCGAGAAAGGCGAGAGAAAAGGGGCTGGACCCCGCCTTAAGCCCTGAGTCCGAGGTGGCGAAGGATCTAGCCGAACTTGTTGAGGGTTTGGTTGGTCCCCCAGGTGCAGCTGAGAGCATACGAGACCTAAGCAAGAAACTACCACGAGAGGAACTCGCCTTCAAGATAGCTGAGGAAATCGTTTATGGAAAGTTTGGGCACATGAACGAGCGTGAGGCAGCCGAGCAGGCGATAAGAACCGCTCTCGCCATATTGACTGAAGGAATCACCGCTGCTCCCCTGCAAGGAGTATCGCGGGTAGCCATCAAGTACAACTCTGATCGAACCCGTTACCTCGCCATCTACTTTGCTGGTCCAGTGCGATCTGCAGGAGGCACAGAGCAGGCCCTAACCTTGGTGGTTGGAGACTTTGTTCGTCGCTTGCTTGGGTTGGACCGTTACAAACCCACCGAGGAAGAGATTGGGCGTTTCGTTGAGGAGGTGCGGTTGTTTGAGAGAGCCGTCGCTCGGTTTCAGTATCACATCTCAGATGAGGAGTTGAGGAGATCTCTCCAGTTCATCCCCGTGGAGGTTACAGGTACAGAATCCGATCCGATTGAGGTTTCATCCTTCCGCAACCTACCCCGCATCGAAACCAATAGGGTACGGGGCGGGGCTCTGCGCGTTGTTAATGACGGGGTTGTGGGGCGCTCCGCAAAAGTGTGGACGATTGTGGAAAGGCTGGGGATTGAGGGTTGGGACTGGCTGAGGAGAATCAGGGAAATCGAGGAGAAGAAGACAGCTGGGTTCATGGAGGACATCATAGCAGGCCGCCCCATATTCGCGTTTCCGTCTAGACGCGGAGGATTCAGGCTTCGCTACGGAAGGGCCAGAAACACCGGTCTAGCAGCGGTGGGCGTCCATCCAGCAACCATGATGGTTCTCCACAACTTTCTAGCCGCTGGCACCCAGTTGCGCATCGAGGGACCGGGAAAGGCAGGAGTCGTCCTCCCCGTGGACTATATAGAGCCTCCGGTTGTGCGATTGAGAGACGGTTCGGTGGTTCGCGTTTCACTGGAAAAATTTGAACAGATAAAAAACTTGATTGACAAAATTCTGTTCCTCGGAGATATTCTCGTGGGGTTTGGCGACTTCTTGTACAACAACAAGCCCCTTCTTCCGTCTGGTCTGACCGAAGAGTGGTGGCGTGAGGAGCTTCACAGGGTCGTTCAACGAGATTTTGACGGGAGTATAGATAAAGCTGCGGCGGCTGCAAACGTTTCTGTCTCTCGCCTTGAAGCTGTCTTGGCCGACCCGTTTAGAAACAGGCCCACTGCCAAGGAAGCGATAGCATTGGCCTCAACGCTTCGAGTGCCCCTTCACCCCTTCTTCACGTATTTCTGGTCCAGCATCTCTGCTGGGGAGTTTCAAAAATTACGCTCGTGGCTTCTGAAGTGTCAGACCCGAGTTGAGGATGAAACTGTTAATGAAATAACTGGAGCAAAGGAGGGGTCGGTAAAGGAGTTGCTGGAAAGGATTTGTATACAGCATAGAGTTGTTGAAAAAAGCATTAGGATAGAGGGTGATGAGGCGCACATTTTCGCTTTCTGTCTTGGTTTGGGCGTTTCTAAAGCCAGAATAACCCGTGCAAAACCGGTTCTGGAAATCATTCAAAAGTTAACAGGTATAAACGTCAGGGCAAAGGCTCCAACACTCCTCGGTGCTAGAATGGGACGTCCGGAAAAGGCGAAGAGAAGGGCGATGAGACCCCTCGTCCACGTCCTCTTTCCAGT
>JAOUMI010000090.1 GCA_029881555.1 Candidatus Bathyarchaeota archaeon
CTCTCCTTCCGGAACCTTGAAAGAGGTTTTGGGGGTCACGGAGTTGGGGTTAATCGTGGAAGGAGACTGAAGGTATGCCCTCTCGAAGACCTCTCTTCTGTTTGCGACGTTTGCGAGACCTGGAATGCCGCCTCGACAGGCACATGAGCCGAAGGCCACTAGAACCTTTGACTTCTTTCTCAGAAGTTTGGCCATGTGTTCCTGTTCTTCGGTTCTAATCGCACCGTTAAAGAAACAGACGTCTATGTACTTGTCTGGCATCGCCTCTACATCTTTATATTTGATGTCTATTGCCACCGGCCAAAAGACGATGTCAGCTATGGCAACGACGTCTAGAATTTTCTCGTTTATATCCAAAACTGTAATTTCGCAGCCTCCGCAGCTTGCGGCCCAGTAGAAAGCAAATTTCAGCTTTTCCTTCGCCATCACGATCCCAATTGATCTAAAAGTTTGGTTGCATTCACTCTGAGCTCTTTAAAACCTAGCTCGTCAGGGCTGAAGCCCATGGCCAACCCCAGCAGCTGCGTGTAGTGAAGCACGGGGATACCGAACTTCTCGTTAAAGGCTCGTTCTATTCTTGATTGGTGGAGGTCATACATCATGTGACAGAAGGGGCACACGGTGACCAGCGCTTGCGCCCCAACCGCCATAATATGATTAAGCTTTTCTCTGGCCAATTGAAGAGGAATCACGTCGTTCACGCCGATTATCGGAGCGCCGCAACACTCCGTCTCGTCCATATAGTCTAAGCATTTTGCACCCGTTAGCTCGATTAGGTTCTTGAGAATCGTTGGGTTTTCAGGATCGTCAAAACCTATGTATTTTGTGGGGCGCAAAACGTGGCATCCGTTGTGTTCCGCCACCTTAAGCGGATTGAGGGGTTTCTGAACCGTTGCCTTTATTCTTTCTAAACCAACGTCTTCCGCAAGCATTTGAATAAGATGTCTAACCTTTATTGTTCCTTTAAATTCCAAGCCAGTTTCCTTCAGGTATCCGTTAACCTTCTCTTTGAGTTTTTTGTCTTCTTTCAGCGTCATGTTTACCTTGCGCATGGTACCGGCGCACCCTGTACACAGGGTCATGATGTTCAGTTTTTGTTGCTCTGCCAAACATAGGTTCCGCGCTGCTAAAGTGAGCATCATGTCGTGACTTACAGGGTCTAGGGGAAGGCCGCAGCAGTTAAACTCTGGCATCTCTACCAGTTCTATGCCAAGCTTTTCAGCAACTTTTCTGGCAGATATCTCGTAGCTGGAGATTCTGTAGGGAATAACGCAACCCAGAAAGAGCATATATTTCAGTTCGGCCATTTTAAGCCACTTTCTTTTCCTCAAACAATTTGGAGAAGCCCGTAACATCAGATAGTTTGGCTATGCTTTCTACGTTGGCTTTCGGTAATGGAGGCAATCCTTGCTCCTCCCGCTTTCTATGCCGTAACTCTGGAATTCTATAGGCGTAGCCTGTTTTGAGAACGCATGAACCTAGCTCCTTATAAACTCTAGGAATGAATCCTTCATCTACAGCCAAGTTCCGAAGAGCCCTTATAATGCTGGCGATCCCAACGTCTTGCGGACAGTGATCGACGCAAGTAAAGCAGGCGGCGCATAGCCAGATAACGTCGCTTGAAAGAATCCTATCTTTCAGTCCCAATTGAGTCATGCGCATGAGTTTTCTGGGTCTGTAGGAATCGCTGAACCGTGCGATGGGACAATCAGCTGTGCAGGTACCGCATTGAAAGCACAACATGATCTTCTCGGCGCCCGGAATCTTGCGGATCTCATACTTGAAGCGGGGATCCATTTCGCTGACTTTTATCACCGCTTTTTCTCCAAGCTCCTTTTCCCGCGTTTCTTTCGTTTCCGACATTTTTTTAGCCTCCAGCCCTTAAGGGGCTTGGTCCGAGTTTCTTAATCTCCTTCACCATGTCCTTAATAACAGTTGCGAATCGGTCTCCCTCTGACGCCGAGACCCATTCTAGCTTTAGTCGCTCTGACTCAAGACCAAACTGTTCCAAGAGCCTTTTCAGCACCAGAACCCTTCGATATGCCTTGAAATTCCCCGATATGTAGTGGCAGTCGCCCGGGTGGCAGCCAGCGACTAAAACTCCGTCTGCTCCGCTTCTAAACGCTTCGAAGATGAAAACTGGGTCGATTCTTCCAGTGCACATTATCCTAACGACTCTGAGGTTGGGGGGATACTGGATTCGACTGACGCCAGCTAGGTCGGCGCCAGCGTAGGCACACCAGTTGCAGAGGAAACCCACGATTCTCGGTTCAAACTCAGTCATGTTTTACTTCCTCCATTAACGCGGCTCTAACCTGAGCGAGTATTTGGTCGTCTGAAAAGTGAAGCATGGTTATGGCGCCGGTGGGACAGGAGGAGCCGCAGGTTCCACATCCCTTACAGAGGGCTTCAAGAACGTGTGAAGTGAGTTTATCATCCTTCTCCTTCATTTCAATTGCGCCGTACTCGCAAATTGCCTCGCAGATTCTGCATCCGCCGCAGAGATCCTCATTGACGCTCGCTATCGCTCCCTCTACATCCAGCGCCTTCTTGGATAGGATGGTGATTGCACGAGCTGCAGCTGCACACGCCTGGGAAATGCTCTCTTCAACAGACTTGGGGGAATGTGCTAGCCCACAGAGGAACACGCCGTCGGTTGCGAAATCGACTGGCCGAAGCTTCATGTGAGCCTCCAACAAGAATCCGTCCTTGCTAAGCGGAACCTTCAGCATTTTTGCTATACGTTCGTTGTCTGGATTTGGAACAGTGGCCGCACTAAGCACTAAAAGATCAGGCTCAATTGGAACCCACGTTTTCAGAACGGGCTCCCTCACCACCACCTTGAGATTTCCGTTTTCTCGGGTAACCTTAGGCTTGTTTTCGTCGTCATAACGTATGAACAGAACTCCCTCACTCGCGGCCTTACGGTAATAGTCTTCTTTAAACGCGTACGTTCTAATGTCCTTGTACAAAACGTAAACGTCCGTTTCAGGCCTCAACTCCTTAATTTTCAAAGCGTTCTTGACCGCCTGAGAGCAGCATATTCGAGAGCAGTTGGGATTCTCATCGTTTCTAGATCCCACGCACTGTATCATCGCAACGGTCTTCGAGTTGAAGTTGCCCTTGGCCAGTTTCTCCTCTAGTTCGTGTTGTGTTAACACTCTTGCTTCGTTTCCGTACAGATATTCGGTTGGCTTGTACTCGACGGCTCCAGTGGCGACTATAACAATGCCGTGGTTGATTTCCGCTTTCTCGTCGCCATTATTCAGCGTTGTTTTGAAGTTTCCGACGTATCCCTCGATATCGACGATTTCAGTGTTAAGATGAACGTGAATTTTCTCGTTATCTGTAACCTCTTTGATGATCGCTCTTAGTTGCTCCTGTGGATCCTCAGACTCGAGCAAATAGTTGATGCTACGCAGGTTTCCTCCCAGTTCGTTCTCTTTCTCTACTAAGTGGACCTCAAGACCTTGCTTCGCCAGTTCCAACGCAGCGGTCATCCCGGACAAGCCGCCTCCGATAACCAAGCCAACGGGCACTACGTCTATCACTGGCTTTTTCAGAGGTCTCAGCAGT
>JAOUMI010000091.1 GCA_029881555.1 Candidatus Bathyarchaeota archaeon
AAGTTTAAGCCGGAGTACGGCGGGTCAGCCCTTACACAGATCACCAAGGAAATTGAGAGTTTTCTTTATAGGAATCCCGTGAAGTACGATGAGGAAAAGGCGAAGCGGTACGTTAGGGAAGAGGATTTTGAAGTCGATTATCTTGATAGAATAAAAAGTCTGGTGGGTCTACAGCTTATCGGAGAGGCTGGTTTTAAAATCGTTGTTGATGCTATGCATGGGGCTGGAGACAGGATTATTGATAGGTTGCTGTCGGCAACGAAAAGTCGGTTAAAGAATATTCGCTTTCGGCCTGACCCAACGTTTGGTGGAGTGAAACCTGAACCTATCCCCCAAAATCTGCAGCCTCTGATTGACACAGTGGTTGAGGGGGGCGCCGACATCGGGCTGGCCACGGACGGAGACGCGGATAGGTTCGGGGTAATCACGTCGAAAGGAGAGTTCGTCTCGCCCCACGAAGCTTTTGCCCTACTCATCCTGCATCTGCACCAGAATAAGGGTTGGAGGGGGGGAGTGGTTAAAACAGCTTCCGTGTGCAACATTGTGTCTAAGGTGGCTGATAAGCTGGGTTTACCCGTTTACGAAACGGCGGTGGGCTTCAAGAACATATGTGAGCTCATGCTTAAGGAAGACATCCTTATCGGCGGAGAGGAAAGCGGGGGCGCTGGCTTCAAAAACCATGTGCCAGAGCGCGACGGAATACTGGCGTCGCTCTTCATCTTGGAGATGATGGCGATGGAAAAAAATAGCATCGACGAAATTTTGGAGGAGTTGAAAGACGAGTTTGGCGAGGTGTACTATGATCGAATCGACCTGCCGTACGACAAGCCCAACCGCATGAAACTTGTCCCCATTCTAAAGTCCAACCCGCCGCGCCAAGTGTGTGGCCTAAAAGTGGAGAGAGTCAGCACCTATCGTGGGGTTGAGGTTTTCAACGGGATTAAGTTTCACTTCGCTGACCAGCGGAGTTGGCTTCTGATAAGGGCTTCGGAAACGGAGCCTATCATGAGAATTTACGCAGAGGCAACCAGCGACGACATGATTCAAAGACTGCTAAGAGAGGGACACAGATTGCTGAAAAGGGTGGCTAAGGATTAGATGAAGCTGCTTTTCTCCTCTTTAAGGCGCGTATGAGACTTGACGCTTCCGAAGCAGATTTTGCATGGGCAACCTTCTTCACTTTTTCCAGAACCAGTCGGGCTTCACAGCGAGGGCATCGTCTTGTTTTCTGAGTGGTTTTAGCCAGCAGGAGTTGCCCACACCTGTAGCAAACGATCACCGCGTACATTCGAAGTACCTCACAGGCGAAAAGCTTTTCCACAACACTGTTTTATTTGCTGTAAGAGGATGCTAATAAATGAGCCGTCTCTCCCTTATTGACCTCGCGATCAAGTATTTTAGACGGAGAGGCTACAAGATAGAGAAGAACGCGGTTTTAGAGGGATTTTCCGGGCTCCCACACAGCTTTGACCTCGTTATTCGCAAGGGTGAGGAGCGGCACTTGGTTTGGATCAGAGACTGGAAGCGAACAGTTGGCGTCAACATGGTGATAAACATGGATAGGGCTTCGGCGGATGTTGGCTTTCCAAACCCTGTGATGGTTTCCGGAAAGTTTAGCGGACACGCCAAGGCGTACGCCAACCGCCGAGGCGTCACGTTGTTGATCAAACGTCAAATCTTGCAGGGACTGGGGTAGACTAGAAGTCTTTTAGAAAATCCTGTAATCGTCCTTCTCTTTCCAGCTTCCCTAACCAGTCCACTATGCCCAAGCTACGTTTTCTTTTCCCCTCTAAAACCGAGACTATCTCTTTCACCACCTCTTCGATTCCTTTACCACTAACATCGATTTCACATAATTTTTCAGAGCCGCAAGCCCGTACAGCGTCCCACAGACAAACATCTAAAATTTCGGCGGCTAAGTTTTCCCAGAGTTTTCTTTCCCTAAACCCGCTGTTCTCCATTGCCTGTTTCAGCTCTTCTGGATCCCGCCTAAGAACAAACACAAGATGAATTTCTTCGACTGGCAAAACGTCGACTGCGTAATGGCCGTCGATTATGACGTCTCGCTCACAACCCCTCATGATCTCTTGTACTCGTCCTGAAACTTTCTTCATATCAGCGATTAGAGTCCCTCTGGCTTTGTCCACGCCGCTGGTTAGCTTTTCTCGCTTAACGAGTTTTGTTACGTCGATGTGAGTGGCGTTTAGTTGGGAGGCTAAGAGGTTGGAGACAACGGTTTTTCCTACTCCAGGAGTGCCCATGATTAGAATAATTCGCTTGAATTTGTTCACCCTCCTTAAGCAAATCTTATCTACTTTTCATTTTCTGATGGAAACTTCACGTAGTGTTCCGGCTAGCATTTGAACACTGGCTTAAGTAAAAAAACTCGCTATTATATTTACTTATAAATACAATCGCACTAGGCTTTTCTTAATCATCTCAATCGCTTCTTTTCTTTCAACTCGGCTGGATATGTGCTAGTGCGTGTGTATGTTAACAAAAAGAGAGGTGCTTTAGGATGTTTATGGATCCCAGAAGGATTTTTCGTATTCTAGGCCGCAGTAGCCGAAGTCCCACATGTCAACCTGCCCGTCAGGCGGATAGTCTCCGCTGCCAGGCGGATCCTCAGGACCTCTAGTGTCAGCGATCTGGTAGTCTTCCCAATCTAGATCCGCACTGGTTTTCGTGTAGCCCCCGCTGCCTCCAGAAGGAACTCGACTGTTCTTTGATGGCTTCGAGTCCGGTGACTTCGAAACGCAAGGTTGGGTCACTTATGGTGATGGAGCTCCATGGTTCGTTTCAACCGAGGATCCTTGGGAGGGAACATACCATGCCATGGCAAAGAAACTGGTGTTAGTAAGTACAGCTACTTAGAGATAGCTATGAGCACATCTGGCTACACCAACATGGTTTCAGTGCGGTACTTCCGACAGATAATAGGTCACGACGCTGCCGACTCATTCCGTGTAGAGTGGTACGACGGCATCAACTGGAACCTGATAGAAGAGAAAAACCAGTTCAACCAACCAGACTACACGGATCCTTGGGTTTTCCTTCCCAGTGATGCATTCGACAACTCCGACTTCAAACTGAGATTCGTAGATGAATGTGGTGCAGTCTCTGAGAAAGTCTATCTCGATAATGTCGAGATAAGAGCAGACTGAAACTACAAAAACCCCCATAATCTCCCTCTCTTTTTTTGTTTTGATGCTCGAAGCGCCTCGCTCCACCTCAGCAATAAGTCATCATCAAACACTCCGAATCTTTCACCGTCTACGAGTCTCGATGTCGCTAAATTTTCATTTGGCTAGCATGTTCATAGCACCAGCACCAACAAGTGCTTAAGCTATAATGGAAGGCCTCGGAGCTTATCCGAATGAAAATCCTGTGCATACCATAAGACGAATGACGTCTTTCACCTTTCTACTCGTATCCGCACCAATCTAGTATGGTTAATGCCAGAATCTTTGCCGTTTCCGTCACGGAATCAATTTCAACGTACTCGTCTACGCCGTGAAGATTCAAACCGGTCGGACCTAAACAAATCGCAGGAACCCCACCATATCGCA
>JAOUMI010000092.1 GCA_029881555.1 Candidatus Bathyarchaeota archaeon
CCTCCTTGAGATACACTCCGTTGCGCTTAAGTAGCAGAGTTGTAAACAACACTATAGCTACATTGAAACTTGGAGGTGCACCTCGCTCGCCAAGATTCTGGTCACCTCAGCGTGGCCCTACATCAACTATATGCCCCACCTAGGCAACATCGTAGGCTCCATCCTATCAGCCGATATTGTGGCTCGATACCACCGACTGAAGGGAGACCATGTCGTCTTTGTTAGCGGGTCTGACGAGCACGGAACCCCAATCGAAGTTGAGGCTGTGCGACTAGGAATCCCACCCAAAAAGCTCACCGATCAATACCATGAAAGAGTTGCAGATCTGTTCAAAAAGTGGGAAATATCCTTCGACAACTACACTCGAACCGAAAACCCCGTCCACAAAGAGTTCGTTCAAAATCACCTTCTCAAAATCCAAAAAAACGGATACATCTTCACCCAAGAAACAGAGCTACCCTACTGCCCAAAGTGCAACCGATTCCTACCCGACAGGTTTGTGGAGGGAATATGCCCTCACTGCAACTACGAGGGAGCACGTGGAGACCAGTGCGAGGAGTGTGGGCGTCTCTTAGAACCCACCAAGCTTATTCAACCCCGCTGCACTATCTGTCGGTCTCCACCTGTCATGAAGAAGACAACCCACTGGTATCTCGATCTGCCGAGCCTCACCGAAAAACTTTACGAGTACATCAAAAACAACGAGCAGTTGCCAGACAACGCTCGAAACTTTAGCCTGAATTTCCTTAAAGAGGGACTGAAACCCAGAGCGGTCACCAGAAACAACAAGTGGGGTATCCCAGCTCCATTCCCGGGTTCAGAAGACAAAACCATATACGTTTGGGTTGAGGCTGTGCTGGGATACGTCTCTGCAACCATCGAGTACTTTCAAAAAAAGGGACAGAAAGAAGGGTGGAGAGAATACTGGTTCGACACGGACGCAAAAACATTATATTTCATAGGGAAAGACAACATTCCCTTCCACACCATCATCCTCCCAGCCCTGCTCCTGGCGGCTCAGGAAGGTCACAACCTGCCGTGGAACGTCGACTCCACCGAATTCCTGCAGTTTGAGGGCCAAAAGTTCTCTAAGAGCCGAAGAATCGGCGTGTGGATCGACGAGGCGCTACAGCTCTTCCCAGCCGACTACTGGAGGTACGTCCTCTTGTCCATCCGACCTGAAACCAAAGATACGAACTTCACCTGGAGAATCTTCGTAGAAAAGGTGAACTCCGACCTCAACGACACCTTGGGCAACTTCATTCACCGGACACTGTCCTTCATTAATCAATACTTTGACAGCTCCGTGCCCAAGCCCAACAAACTCGACGAGTACGACAAACGCATCCTACGGTTGGCAAAAAAAAGGACGGAAAAAATTGCACAGAACATCGAAGAGTTCAAACTGCAAGCAGCTTTGCGCGCCGCCATGGGTCTCAGCCGTCTCGGAAACAAGTACCTTAACAAGAAGGAACCGTGGAACACAATCAAAACTAACCCACAGGCATCTGCAAACGCCTTTTACGTGGCCATGCAAATCGTCAAAGTCCTTGCCATAATCCTTGAACCCTTCACCCCGCTGACAGTCGAAAAACTCTGGGGCCTTCTTAACCTACTGGGCAACGTTCACGAACAGAAATGGGGAGAAGCAACGACACCCATCCAGTCAGGTCATAAAATAAACAAGGCAGAGCCTCTCTTCCACAAAATCCTAGTCACTGAGAAGGAACTGCAAACCCTATTGGAAGAGACGAGATCGAAAGCAGTATAAAGTGAATTGCTTGCCCCTCAAAATGGATCTTCACGTCCACACGTGTTACTCTTATGACGCCACAACAACTCTGAGAGAAGTGGTTGTTTATGCTAAGAAGCGGGGTTTAGACGGAGTTGCCATCACTGACCATGACACTGTTGAGGGAGCCCTTAAACTTGCCCAAAAGAGTAACCTGCTAATCGTACCATGTGTTGAGGTTACCACTCAGCGGGGTCACGTCCTCGCCCTCAACGTAACCACACCAATCCCTCCGGGGTTAAGCCTTTTCGAAACGATTCAAAGGATTCACGAGGTTGGTGGAATAGCTGTGGCCGCCCATCCGACTGCAGTCTACAAAGGAGGACTAAGACGACAGATAATCCCCAGCTTTGACGCCGTAGAGGTGATCAACTCAAAGACCTTCCCCTTCTTCCTTTCAACCTACCTAGGCCGAAAAGTCGCTATCCGCCTCAACCTTCCACAAACCGCTGGAAGCGACGCTCATCACGCCTCTGAGATTGGGCTCGCCTACACCCTTATCGAAGCCGATCCAGATATCGATGAGATCATTCGAGCCATAAAAAGAGGAGCGGCTGTTCCGGTTGGAAAGCCGATTACGTGGAAGACTAGGCTTCAGAACGCGATGTCAAGCCTGAAGAGAAGGAGAATGTGAAAGGCCTATTCAAAGTCTTCGATCTGATCTAACCCTAAGTCGATTGGCAAAGGTTCCTCCGGCTCTGCACATGGATCTATATCGAAAAGCTGTGGTGCCATCGTTCCAAACCCGCTTAGTATGTTTGGTGAACTAACCCCGGTCATCACGAGCGTCACTCTTAGCACACCATCTAGGCTTGGATTTACTCTGGCGCCCCAAATCACGGAAGCATTGTCGTCCATCATTTCTGTGACGACTTCTCCAACCCGATTTGCCTCTTCGATGGTCATTTGGTTTCCTCCGCAAACGTGGATTAACGCCCCTGTGGCTCTCGCGTAGTCCACGTCGAGTAGAGGACTCCTTAGTGCGTTTTGAACAGCCTCCTCTGCTCTGTTGGGAGCGTCTGACTCTCCGATGCCAACCACTGCCACTCCGCCCTTTCTCACGACTGTCTTAAAGTCTGCAAAGTTCAGATTGATCAGGCTGGGGTCTGAGATGGTTTCCACGACTCCTTTTATCATGTTCGCCAGCACTTGGTCGGCAGCCTCAAATGCTTCGTTCAAGGGCTGCTGAAGCACTAGCTCCGTAAGCTTGTTGTTGTCGACCACCACAACGGTGTCGCACCGTCTCCTCATCTCGTTTAATCCTCTAGCCGCACACTCGATTCGTCGCTTCTCAGTTCTGAACGGCGTTGTAACAACCCCGACCACGATTGCTCCGTTGCGGCGAGCGATCTCCGCCACCACTGGAGCCGCGCCTGTTCCGGTGCCTCCACCCAAACCAGCTGTGATAAATACTACGTCGACATCGTTAAGGATTTCTTCTAGTTTTTTTCTCGATTCCTCGACGGCAGCTTTGCCAACCTCTGGATCTCCACCTGCTCCTAGACCTCGGGTGGTCTTTTCTCCAATCAGCACTTTGTGGGTTGCATGTACGGTGTTGAGGTGTTGCATGTCTGTGTTGACGGCTACACTCTCAGCTCCAGTTACTCCCATCTCCATGAGTCGATTTACGGTGTTGTTTCCGGCATCTCCTACCCCTAGCACTAGGATGCGGCAGTAGCCCGGTTCACGGAGTCCTTCACGTGTTGCTTCGTGCCACGTAGGCTGTAGAGCCCTGTTGACCGGTCTGGTCATTGCTTATCCTCTCCCACAC
>JAOUMI010000093.1 GCA_029881555.1 Candidatus Bathyarchaeota archaeon
TGAAACATAACGAGATTTTTTATTTTCCTTAGTGAACAAATTGGCTGTTCTAAATATAAATAGCGTTTTGACGCTATCTATCTCGTGGATGAACGTGCATGTGGGCAATCTGGAGACCCGACGCCCTTACCGTGCTGAGGAATAAGAGAGCACGAGCAAGTCTAAATCGGTACTTTGACGTGATGCAAGACGACAAGCCAGCCAAGTTTGTTATAGCCAAAAAACTGCCCGCAAACTTCAGTGAAAACGACTCTCCCTCAGAATTGTGGAAGCTTCACAACAGGCTCACCGACGAGTTTTATCGCCTCGAAAGAGAGATTGACTCTCATCAAAAAAGCCTAGAAGAACTGGATTCACCGGAAAAGTCGTATCTTGACTTGAAAATTGAGATAGTGAACCGCATCCTTAAAGGATGTCACCTCTGCACCCGCAGGTGCGGCTTCAACCGACTCGCTGGAGAACTCGGAGAATGCAAGTGCGGAACCCAAATCATAGTTTCCACCATTTTCGAACACATGGGCGAGGAGCCCGAGCTTGTTCCATCCGGAACCATATTCACTCTGGGCTGCACCCTACGGTGCCGCCACTGCCAAAACTGGTCAATATCGCAGTGGTATGAAAAGGGCGAAATCTATTCTCCTGAGCGACTGGCGAAGGAGGTGGAGCGCCTGCGAAGGGGTGGCTGTCGAAACGCCAATCTGGTTGGTGGGGAACCAACGCCTTGGCTAGAGCAGTGGCTAGAGACGTTTAGACACGTCAGCGTCAATGTTCCAGTGGTTTGGAACTCCAACTCCTACTACAGTGAGGAGACGGCAAAGCTCTTAGCCGGATTTGCGGATGTGTACCTCCTCGACTTCAAGTACGGCTCGAACGACTGCGCCGAGAGGATATCTGACGCTCCCCAATATTGGGAGGCGTGCACCCGAAACCACCTTTATGGGAAGAAATACGGTGAGTTACTCATCCGAGCTTTGGTTTTGCCCGAACATCTCGACTGTTGCACAAAGACCATTTTAAATTGGATCGCCCGAAACCTAGGGGCATCGGCAAGAACCAACTTGATGTTTCAGTACCGACCCGAGTGGAGGGCTCACGAAATCTCTGAGTTACGAAGAAAGCTAACGAGAAGTGAAAGAGAACGAGCCGTCCAACTCGCACAGAAAGCAGGGTTAACCAATTTTATTACGTAAGACCACTGGAACCAAAAGCTATTTTTCACGCTTCCTCATAATGTCTAGAGGAAAGGCGAGTTTAGATATGCCGTACTGCCCCGAGTGTGGTGGCGAAATGAAATACATGTCGGCTACAAAACGTTACGTGTGCAAAAGCTGCGGGCTCTCTGTCACCTCTCAAGAACTATTTGAACTTCGTCGGAAGTTGAGACCTAAACTCGAAGAATCCGAAGAGGAACAGCGCCAGAAACAACGAAGAGAATACCTCAAGTGGTGGCTCAGCAAGAAAAAATAATCAGGCACTTACGTAGCGTTGAGCCGTTCAAATAGATAATGCCCTTTTTTAGGCAACCCTTTCCGCTAAAGCCCCCTAATGAAGAATCAGTTTTTCAAAACTTTCAACACCTGTTCATAGTAGCGGGGACCATACGTGAGGGTGATCTGATGAAAAGTTTTCGTGGAACTGACCACCTGCTCAAGGTTTCCTTCCAAGTAGACCTCCTCGTCTCTCTCAGCTTGCATTCTAAATTCTTCAACGTAAGAGATAACTCGCTGAAGGTTCTCAACCCTCGCTCCTTCCAAGACTTTGATGGGTTCGATTTGGTAGATGGATGGAATGAAAGGGGCGTCACAATCGTCGGTTATTCGGGCAACGGCTTTAATCCATCCTCTCTTCACCCCTCGCGTGTTTGAGCTGTACTCGTTACGGATTTCCTTCCAGTTCTTCACAGGCTCGAACTCCGTCTTAATAACTCTTCCACTTCTCTCGTCCTCAAACACCGCGTAAATCATCTTTCTCCGTTGGTGCCAGACATATTCTTTCGGGCTATAGTTCATAAATTTCCAATGCTTACCCTTGAGCGCCTTCACAGTTTCAAACTCGTTTCGCAGAGGAGAAGCCTCTTCTCGATAGAACTCTTTCAGGATTTCACATAGTTTCTCCAGCTTTTCTCTGCTATACACAATCAGGTCTAGGTCTGAAAAATCGGGGTGGTAAAAGCTGTGGAGGAGGGAGCCAAACACTCCGAAATCCTTTCTCTGCAACATCGATCTGGTCGCTATCAGGCTGAATACCTTATGTAAAGCTTTGAGAAGAGCATCCTTAGGCGGTTTTTCCATAATCCGCTTAAACCCTTCCCCCGGTTTCCGCGCATTCCTGATCAGCTCTTGCCGAACTCCTACGAGACGTTGCTGCAAAGGCTCATACAAAACCATGTATTGTGGATATTTCTCCTGTACGAACCGCAAGCCCTCATCCGCGTAAAACTTGTAGTAAACGCGTTTTCCCTTTGCTCGAAGGGCTCTGGGGTCCGTGGATTTGTAGACTGCAGCCGGAGCGTACTCCACATCACAAACGTACGCGCTTGGCGGATGGAAATAGCCGTAAACTCGGAAAATGAGATTATTCCTAGTAATGATAGCGTCTCGATCCCGTAGCCTTAAAGCGGCGAATGTTGTTTCCTCCACAGCTTTGTTTCTAACAGATTTTTAGCTTGCTAAGACTTTTTACAAGAATAGATTTCGATTTACCATTTTATGGCTGCCATGGTTTGCCTTATCAAAGTAGTTTAGGTCGCTGAAGATGCATCGAAATCTTTTCTATTTGATTTCTCTAATGGCTTCGATCTCTCTGGGCTTCGTGCCTTTCGGTGCAGCGCTTATTCCCCAGAAAAAGGTCCCTGGCACTTTTCCGGTATTTTTCACCAGATATTTCCAGCTTGGAGGATAATGGGTGCATTCTCCCTCCTTAATTATCAATTTTTCAGCATTTTTGTTTCTAAGTTTGGATGCGTCTTTGCCCCACCACACAGTGAACTCTCCAACGAGGATGTAGTAGAATTCGTGGCATGGACCGTACCATTCATCAGCCGTGCCGTCATCTTCTTTCTCCAAAGAGAAAACAATTGTTTCCTGTCCCGGCTCCATGAAATACAATCCTATCGCTCCAACTTCCTTCACATCAAGCATCGTGGTCATTGTGCCGTCTGGGTAAACCATCGTCTGCCAATCAGTCATTGCCATTACTTTCGGCTTAATTTTCGGCTCACTTTTCATTTTTAACTCCCCATCTTTTCTCAAATCTTGACCAACTTTTAGATTTAATACTTTGCACATGTTTTAGTTCTCAAGAAGCAAGCAGCGGAGGCCCTTGTTCCCCATCTCCGTATCACAGCGATTGCATGAGGTACAAGTTGACTTTCCGGAGAGTTTGTTAAGCCATTTCTGGGGCAGATCCGGCTCCATTATGAATGGTCTTGACATAGATATGAAGTCAGCGTACCCATCTCTCACTATTCTCTCAGCGACTTCAAAGGAACGTATCCCTCCAACCAAGATTAACAGAGTCTCACCAATAACTTCCT
>JAOUMI010000094.1 GCA_029881555.1 Candidatus Bathyarchaeota archaeon
ACATAGAGCGAGCGAGAGAAATTTCGTTGGAAGGCCTCAGAGCCGTTAAGGGAGGATCGCTCTGGTTCAGAACCGACATTGCCTCGAGAGAGCACATAGAAAAAAGCGTGGAACACATGAAGAGGCTGAGGAACCAGTAGTGAACACGCGGAGGATTCAACAGAAGAAGCTTTTCATCTCCGACTGTGAAGGTCCAATTTCAAAAAACGACAACGCCTATGAGCTTACGGAACATTTCATCCCGGACGGAGACTCTTTCTTTGCTATAGTGAGCAAGTACGACGACGTTCAGGCGGACATTGTTAAGAGACCGGGATACAAGGCTGGAGACACGTTACGGCTGATACTGCCCTTTCTAAAAGCATACGGAGCAACCAACGAAAAAATAAGGAAATTCTCTGCCGAGCATATTTTGTTGGTTCCCGGTGTCAGGGATACATTACGTTTTGTTAGCAACCTAATGTCCTCCTTCATTGTAAGCACCAGCTATGAACAGTACATACACGCGTTATGCAGGGTGGTAGATTTCCCGCGTGAGAACGTTTACTGCACCAAACTGGACATAGACAGGTATAGAGTCGACAATGAAGAAGTTGGGCGGTTAAGGCGACTCAGAGAAGAAATAACTGCTATGCCAATGATAGAGTTTCCCAACGGCGCTGTCTCACTCAACGACTTTTCCACAAGAGACCAGAAAACCATTAGAAGATTGGACGAAATATTTTGGGAGGAAATCGCTGAGATGGAATCTGGCGTGATGTTGGAGGAAGTTAATCCTGTTGGTGGATCTGAGAAAGCACACGCTGTTGAGGATATTGTAGAGAGAATCGGTAGCAGTCTCCGTGATGCAGTGTACGTGGGGGACAGCATTACAGACGTTGAATCATTTCGGTTGGTGGGAGAGAAGGGAGGATTAACGGTTTCTTTTAACGGCAACCGTTACGCTGTGCGAGAGGCTGAAGTTGCCGTTCTTTCCAGCAACACGATCGTAACCTCAATTCTCGCGGATGCCTTCGGCAGGTTTGGCAAAACTCACGTCGTTAGATTGGTTGAAGAATGGAGCTATTCAGCGTTAAAACGCCATCGCGTCACTCCTTCGTTACAAAAACGCATAATTGAGTTGCATCCCAAGACTCTTCCTCAGGTCGAGATGATAACTCCTAACAGCAAGGAAAGATTGATGAAGGAAAGCAGCTCCTTCAGGAAAACAGTTCGAGGAGAAGCTATAGGAACGTTAGGATAAACTCAAAAATAGAGGTGACGTTGTGGTCCTCAAGATTGAAGATACCTACGCAGAAGCCTTTGAAGGCCTATACTCACGTATTCTAATCACCGCCGACGACGAGGAAGTGCTAAGGAAAGCCGCCGAGGACGCCACAGCCACCCCCGCGGTGGTCATCGGTAGAATCGAAGGAGGGGTTGAAAAATGGTTGGACGAAGACGAGACGCCAGATAAACGCAAAGGCGCTATAGTACAGTTTTGGGGAGGCATCGATAAAAAAAGGCCTTTCAACGATTCGATTAAGAGATTTGAACTTGAGATGTCCTATTCCATTCGTCAGAACATACTTGTCAAACCCTTCACCGCCGTCTTCGATGCTCTTCCCAACGCGGATGGGAAGATTGACACCATGGAGCGGATAGGACATTGTGGAGACGGGTTCGAATGGGAGGAGAAACGCTACGGACGGGACGTGATCACTGTCCCCATCATGGTGTCTGACTTCAGAATTGAGCGCTATCTGGGCTATGGGCGAGGAGTGATGGGAGGCAACTTCTGGTACATGTGCAAAACCAAGGAGGCGGTGAAGGAGGCAGGAAGAAAAGCCCTCAAAGCCATAAGCCAAATAGAAGGCGTTGTCACACCCTTCGACATCTGCTCAGCCGGTTCAAAACCCGAAACCAAGTTTCCGTGGATAGGACCCACCACCAACCACCCCTACTGCCCAACCCTCAAGAAGAAACTGGGAAACGAGTCGAAGGTTCCAAACGGCGTCAACTACATCCCAGAGATCGTGATCAACGGGATGTCCATCGATGCAGTTAAAGAGGCGATGAGGGCTGGTATCCGAGCCGCCAAGACCGTGGAAGGAGTGTCAAAAATCTCCGCTGGGAACTACGGCGGGAAACTGGGGAAATATAAGATTTACCTGCGAGAGTTGTTTCCATGAGTCTGGATGTTGTCTGCTTCGGCGCTTTGAACATGGACAGACTCTACATGGTGAACCGCATAGCTAGGGAGGAAGAAGAAGGCTGCATCACGGGCTTCAAAGAGTCTCCTGGAGGCTCCGCCGCAAACACCGCAGCGGGCTTAACGAGACTGAGGCTAAAAACCGGTTACATAGGAAAGGTTTCCAACGACCGCGAGGGCAAGCTTCTTCTAGAAAGCTTCGAAAAAGAGGGCGTCGACACGAGTGGAGTGATAATTTCGAGGGAAGGTAGAAGCGGAGTTGTCATAGGCTTTGTTGACGAAGAAGGTCAGAGAGCCCTTTACGTGGATCCAGGGGTCAACGACACCATCGAATTCGAGGAGATTAATCTGGAGTATGCTGGTTCCGCCGAATTTCTGCATTTGACGTCGTTTGTTGGAGAGAAATCCTTTAAAGCTCAGAAAAGACTTGTGGAAGCCCTATCCGACATTAAGGTAAGCCTTGACCCAGGAGAACTGTATGCAAGAAAGGGACTGGAGGCTTTGAAGACCATCATAGGGAGAACCTTTGTCGCTCTCTTAAATGAGAACGAAATGAGGCTACTTACTGGAAAGAGTTACAGAGAAGGCTCGAAGACTCTATTGAACATGGGCATAAACGTAGTAGCTGTCAAGCTGGGCAAGATGGGATGCTACGTTACAGACGGCAAAGAAGCCCATTTGGTCGCGCCCTACAAAGTGAAGGTTATGGATACTACAGGCGCTGGCGACGCTTTCTGTGCTGGCTTCCTATACGGACTAATCAAAAATAAAGATCTATACGAATGCGGGAGGTTTGGAAACTTCGTTGCATCACGTTGCATAATGGAAACAGGGGCCAGAGAAGGGCTTCCAAAGCTTTCAGATTTGCATAAGATGTAAGATTATAATCAGGACGAGATGAAGGGACATGATGTTCCCAAGGATGATTGAGGTTCGACAGAGTTTTCAAGCTCCAAGAATAGAGGATTACGTCTCGGCGATAAGGGACGAGCTGAGGAAGAAAGGCCTATACAATAAGGTTAAGGCTGGCATGAGTATAGCCATAACCGCCGGGAGCCGAGGCATCGCCCACTATCCCGAGATCTTGGCAACGGTCGTTGAAGAGGTCAAGAGGCTGGAGGGAAACCTTTCCTAGTGCCGGCCATGGGAAGTCACGGCGGAGCAACTCCCGAAGGCCAAGTCGAGGTCTTGAGCAAACTCGGCATAACCCCCGAAACTGTCGGCTCGCCCATACATTCATCCATGGAGGTCGACGAGATAGGGAGGCTGGACAACGGCGCCGCAGTCTACGTCGATAGGATCGCCCTGAAGGCAGACGG
>JAOUMI010000095.1 GCA_029881555.1 Candidatus Bathyarchaeota archaeon
TGCTTCGCTGCTCTTGCCAATGCCAAGCGCTCGCCTAACCTTTGCAGTTCCATCCAACACAGCGTTTCAATGGCAAGCGCCCAAGCAGCCCTTAACAATTCAACCCTCTGCTGTAACTGGAACTGAATGTAGATAAAAGGCTTAAGTTGTTGAAATTGACCGTCTTTCAGTTCAGAGAGCTTTTTAGGTGTTAAACGCTATATGTCATGGGATACGGACAAATGACAGAGAGGCATCTGGACTACTTCTTTACAACCACTGAGACTGCAAAAGAGGAGCAAAGGGAGTCTTCTTGCTCCCCAGAAAGCGCGCCCCAAGCAAGCGGACGCGTAGTTTTCCGGTCTGCGGCACCCAAGGACTTGCCTCCATCGTATTTTGTGTCTGCTACTTATAGCGGTGAAAAGGGGTCTGCTTGCATCAAACTGTACGAACCAGAGTCGGAAAGAATCTATCTCTGGTATGACACAACAGGACACAAGCCCTATTGTCTCACCAACCTCTCTCCCAGTGAACTGAAAAAAATAGGCCGTTTGACCGCTCATCCCGGGCTTGTCGACTTCGAATCCGTGGAAAAGTATGATCCTCTTCTCGATCGTAAAGTGATCCTAACGAAAGTTGTTGCTGAAGACCCCTTGTCGATTGGCGGTCGCCCGGGAGGCTGCATACGAGACATCATACCAGAAGAATATCCAAAGATAGCGGGAGCAGAACAGGAAGCAAAAGTTTGGGAAGCCACCATCAGATACTACCAAAGCTACATTTACGATCGGGATTTGGCTCCAGGCATGATCTACAAGATTGAAAACAACAAGCTTGTTCGTGTTAGACACGAGCCCTCCGAGAGGATGGTTAAGGAAATTTGTGGATTGTTCCAAGGAGAACCCGAAGAGTACCTGCAGCATATAGAAGGGTGGGCGAGGCTTCTGGAGTACCCAGCCCCAAAATTCCGAAGGGTGGCTCTAGATATCGAGGTTTCTACACCCATACCAACCCGCGTCCCCGACCCTCGTGAGGCAGCCTATCAGATCATTTGCGCGTCTCTTCTGGGATCCGACGGAAAGAAGAGGATTCTGCTTTTGAAGCGTGAGAGAGTTGAAGAGGGAGCTGAGAAACTGCCTACAGACGTAAGCGTCGAGTATTTTGATTCTGAGGAGAAACTGATTCTCGCCATCTTCGAGGCGCTTTGGGAATACCCCTTCGTCATAACATTCAACGGAGACGACTTTGATCTTCGATACCTGTGGCACAGAGCGCAGAATTTAGGCATAAGGAGAGACAGGGTTCCCATCGAGTTGGGGAGGAGGGTTTGCCTTCTCAAAAACGGGGTTCACATCGATCTCTACAAGTTCTTCTTCAATCGGTCGATTCAGATTTACGCGTTCGGTCGCAAGTATCGAGACATGACCCTAGGAGATGTCGGCAAAGCCCTGTTAGGACTAACCAAACTTGAACTCGTAAAGTCCATATCCGAATTAACATGCACTCAGTTGGCTCGGTACTGCATGAGGGACGCCGAAATCACCCTCAAACTGACCACCTTTGACAACGATCTTGTTATGAAACTCATCTTGGCCCTCACGAGAATCAGCCGCATGCCCATGGAAGACGTGAGCCGACAGGGAGTTTCACGTTGGATCCGGAACTTTCTCCACTACGAGCATAGGCGCCAAAACACTCTGATCCCAAACGCGGAAGACATACTGGCGCTGAAAGGCGCAACAGTCACGAAGGCTATCATAAAGGGGAAGAAGTACAAGGGGGCAATCGTGGTTGAGCCTGTGCCCGGCGTCCATTTCAACGTGAAAGTGATGGACTTCGCCAGTCTATACCCATCCATCATTAAGGTTCACAACTTGGGTTACCAGTCCATCCGTTGCCCTCACAACGAGTGTAGAGACAACAAGGTCCCTGAAACCCCGCACTGGATATGCAAGAAGCGTAAGGCCCTTGAAAGCTTGCTGATAGGCGCGCTTAGAGACCTCAGAGTTAGGTGGTACAAACCGAAATCACAAGACAACTCGTTGCCCCGCGGTTTGCGAAGCTGGTACAAGGTTATACAGAGCGCCCTCAAGGTCATACTCAACGCAAGCTACGGCGTGTTTGGAGCGGAAACGTTTGACCTGTATTGTCCACCCGTGGCCGAAGCCACCGCCGCCATCGGAAGACAAGCCATAACCCAGACGGTAAGCAAGGCTCAAAGACTGGAAATCGAGGTTATCTACGGAGACACGGACAGCATCTTCTTGAAAAACCCGTCTCAAGACCAAATCGACGTCCTATCAAACTGGTCGGAAAAGGAGCTTGGAATGCAGTTGGACGTAGACAAGGTCTACCGCTACTCGGTGTTCAGTTCCAGAAAAAAGAACTACCTCGGGGTTTTTCCCGACGGAAACGTGGAGGTCAAGGGACTCACCGGAAAGAAGAGACACATCCCCATTTTCATCAAGAAGGCATTCGAACAGATGGAGGAGCGGCTGAGCCAGGTAAAGTCTCCATCCGAATTTGAAGAAGCAAAAAGAGAGATTCGAAAGATCATTCGCAATCGATACTTGAAGTTGAAGAGACGAGAGTGGGGGGAAAGCCCCGACGAACTAGCCTTCAACATTGTTTTGGGAAAAATCCCTAAACACTACAACAAGACCACTCCGCAACATGTGAAGGCCGCGATGGAGCTTGAAAAAAGAGGACATGAGCTGAAGGCAGGCGACCTCATAAGCTTCGTGAAGGTGGTCAAGGAACCTCACGTTAAGCCTATTCAGCTCGCCTCTAACAGCGAGATAGATGTGGAGAAATACGTGGGATACCTCCACTCAACCTTCGATCAGATTCTAGACGCTTTGGGATTAGACTTCAACGAAATCATTGGATTAACAAAACTTGAACGCTTCATGTAGGGAGGAAACGTTCTAACTGTACTCTCGAAACGTGTAGTTGCACTTGGTGCACCGGAAAAACTGTGTTGAGGACTCGTCGCTCCCCCTGGTTTGCACCTGCCACACATAGGCCACACGGTTCCCACACTTGGGACACTCTATCTTAACCGTGGGCAGGGTTCGCAGCTTCTGCTCCTCCCTCCCAATCACCGCTATGAGCTCTTGCGGGCTGTGCTCTATGGTCTTCGCGACAGCTACTACTGGGCCAGCCGCTGGTTTTTTGTAGCTGCACTTTGGGCATGAGAGTATGAGTGTGCTCTTTTTACCTTTTTTCTTCTTGGCTGGAGTTAACCTCATCCCACACTTGGGGCAAAACTCCATTTTACACCACCATACATCTAACTAAGCCCTTTCCTTTATTTCGGGTCTTTTAAATCTTTCTTTTAACCGAGCAGAGCCCAGACGCTATTATGTGAGCTACTCTTAACGCTTCGGGAACGTTGCTTCGTGTAGAAGTGCTCCTCAAAATCTTTCCAGCATCCTTTTCCGAGATCCCTGCAATCTGCATGTACACGGCTTCTTCAGCCCCTCGCGTGCGCACTG
>JAOUMI010000096.1 GCA_029881555.1 Candidatus Bathyarchaeota archaeon
CCCTTCAAGGAAAAGAAATGGAATTAACCGAGGAAATGAAGGAAGTTTATCTTCAGCAGAACGAATTGAACGCCAAGTTGCTTGGACTAGACTATGATTATGTTGTGATACATGATCCTCAGCCTCTAGCCATAATCAACTATAGCGGTGAAAGAAAGGGGAAGTGGATTTGGCGTTGCCACATCGACATGTCTAAGCCAAACGAAGAGCTTTTGGGTTTTTTGACACCCTTCCTCGCCAAGTATGATGCCTTCATCTTCAGCTTGAAGAAGTACGTCAAGAAGCCTCTAGAAGACACTAACGTGGCTATCATTACGCCTTCCATAGATCCTTTGAGCGATAAAAACAAGCCCTTACCCGAGAGCCAAATTCTCGCAACCTTGGAAAGATACGACGTAGACCCGAATAGACCGATCTTAACTCAAGTCGCAAGATTTGACCCTTGGAAAGACCCGTTAGGAGTCATCGACACTTATAAGAAGGTGAAGAAAAGGATGCCGGAAGTTCAGCTCCTGCTGATAACAAGCATGGCTCCTGACGACCCGGAAGGGTGGGTCTACTACGAGAGGACGGCTCGACATGCCGGGGAAGACTACGACATTCATCTTTTGACCGACATCATAGGTGTTGGAAGCTTGGAGGTCAATGCTTTCCAAAGGGCCACAGACGTGGCTTTGTTAAAATCTCTTCGCGAGGGGTTTGGAATGACCGTCACGGAAGCCTTATGGAAAGAAGTTCCAGTAGTTGGCGGCAACGTGGGTGGGATTCCGCTTCAGGTCATCGACGGCGTTACGGGTTTTCTTGTGAACACTGTGGGGGAGGCCGCTGAAAAGACACTTTACCTGCTCAGAAACCCGGAAGAAGCCAGAGATATGGGGGAAAAGGGAAGAGAGCACGTTTTGAAGAACTTTTTGATAACAAAGCACCTTAAAGACTACCTCAAGCTCTTCGTCCGGCTTTCGCGCCAAAACTGAGGTTAGTGTGGTCGTTGGGTAGGAAAGGTGGATGAAACTTGTGCTCACCAGAATTTCTTTTTTCTGGGTAGAGCGATGATTTCTCTGAACTCGATTCCCTTTTCTTTGTCAAAGAACGAGTCTGCGTGACATGATTTGATGATGATTGCTGTGTCAGCGCCTTCGCCAGTCCCTGCTATGGCAACTACGTCTTCTCCGACTGGGATAGCTCCTGCGTCGGTTGCCATCATAGCAACTTCGGAGGCGACCTTTGTTCCCTGTGAGAACCTTCTTAGGACGTCCTTGATTACGGTGTTTTCGCTACAGTGGTTTGCGTGTAGTTTGGATAGTGATTCGGCTGGACTGAGAAAAGCGTGCATACCTGTAACTACGGTCGCATGCAACTTCTCAAGTTTCTTTCTGTTCTTCTCACCGAATTCGACTAATCCAGCGTATTCCGTTACAACGACAACTTTAACCTTAGAATCTTTGAACTCTTCAGCCGCTTTGACGCCTGTGGTTCCCGATCCCGAGGCAACCACTATGTATTTTAGTCCAAGATCCAGTGCGGCTTTCTTGGCGGCTTTTATGGTTTCGCTAGTGTTTTGGGAGCCGGGCTCTTCAAAGTAATGGACTTCTCTCTTAACCATTTTGATCACGGTGACAGGTGTGATCGATGAAAATATAAAAGCTTCTCCGTTTTCAGCAGAGGATTATTTAGGTGGCTTTCTCTAACTACCCTGAAACGAGGAGCTAATTCAACTGGCCATTTTTTACTCTCTTTCTCGAATTAGTAAGCTTGTGAAGAACCAGTTTATGTGAAGTATCCATATCCAGATAGCTCCAGCTAAAATTCCTCCAAAACCCGAACCGCTTTCGCCGGCAAAGAATGCCTCGAAAATTATTCCGAGTATCCACGAGAAAGTTATTGTCTTTTTCCCTACAGGTGTTTTCTGGAAAAATAGCCACATGGCAGAGAAGATGGCTACAAAAATGAAAGTATCGTTGAATATGTGGTACTGGAGGTGTTGTTCCAGAAATCCGGGTTCAAATAGTCTGTGTGTGTTGAACGAGATTTCAAAGAGGGTTGTGTAGGTGAGTGTCAGAGGTATGAAAACTAGGGTTATCAGGTTGAAAGGTTTGTTTTTTGTGTTTATGTAATGTTTCCTGTAAACATATAGCGCGAGAACTGTTGTGCCTGCAGCATAGGTGAACGAAATAATCTCATTAAGTACTGTGATTTCCTCTTGCATGATGGGTTGCAGAAAAAAGCACATTATAACGAAGAACGTAATTGGTGTTATCCATAAAATCATGGTTTTCTTGTCGGAAGACATGCTCGTCACCGCTTCTGTACTTTGCGTGCGTTGCAGTCTGGTTCTCCGGTTTAGCTTCTTAAGCCTTCTATCAAACCGTATATTGCGATTACTCCCCACATGAAATTGATTGCAGCGGAAGGGTAAGCTTGATTGATGACAGCGTTGATCTCGACAAGAACGGCGCCGATCAGGTTCATTCCGTGATAGATTTTTGATTCTCTGTCCAATTTTTTATACGCAAGCAAAAAATAAGCTAGGATTACAAGAACGGCTCCTATCCATCCAGCTGTTTCGATTAGCAAACTTGCCATAAATATGTAGTTAGATGTCTTTCTTTATAGATTTTCAATTAGTCGCGTTCGGTTGAGTCTACGCGCGCTTTTTTTAAAAAAAGGGGGGAAATGGGGAAAAGGTGTTTGGTTTAGGGGGCTGTTGTTATAACTTTGTATGGGCGCATCATCTCGTTGTCTTCGTGGTCGAGGATGTGGCAGTGCCAGACGTATCCTGGTTCTACAGTGGCGTCAAATGGATAATTAGGGCTCCCGTCGATGGGCGCAAAGCGGATTCTGATCACGGTGATCTCGCCCGTGTTCGCTTGGATAGTGTCCTTCCAGCCCTGTTCGTTCAGTGCTGGTCCTATCGGTTTTTTCTGCAGGTAGGGTGTGACGGGCAACTCGGTTGGTGTTATATTGAGTGGTAGTGGTGGCATGCCGTTGAGTGCGGTCCAATCAGTCACGTACTTTTTGGTTTTGATCGATTGGCGGCTGACGAGTTGGAACTGAACTAGGTGCAGGTGGATCGGGTGTGTATCTGCTGTGGGGTTGACGATCACCCATTCTTCGGTCGAGTTGATTGCTGGCAGTTCAGAGATTTCAGCGGCCCATTTTTGCCCGTTTAGGAGGATTTCCAAGGGACCGCCAGGGCCCATTACCTCCCACAGGACCAGGATTCTCGTTCTGGTTGGAAGAGGCAAAGTCGGGAAGGGATCAAGGATGGTGCCTAGTGTTGAGTTGTTGAGTGTTGGTGGCAGTACGGCTGGGGCGGGCCCAGGGTTCCCTGTTACGGTGAACTGCATGATCTGACCGACTGTTTGTGGGTCTGCTGGGGCGCCCTTCGGGAATGGGGCTTTGGCGCTATTATCAAGTATGATCTTTGTTCCCGGGAGCAGGCTT
>JAOUMI010000097.1 GCA_029881555.1 Candidatus Bathyarchaeota archaeon
CAAAATCTTGCATCCTTCTATACTCTTCTACAGTCAATGCTAATGCTCCGTCAGTAAGCATTTCCAAGGTTACTCCGGGACAGTGACCCAAACGAGACCTCTTATCTCTAGTCTCCATGTGGATAAGACTAATCCTGAACGGTGTTTCCTCCCTTATTCCACGTAAAAGGTTGATGTACAAGTCAGGCTTCTTTGCACTCAAAACTTCAAGAAGATGCTTAGGAACTTCTTTTCTGAACTCTCCGCTAGTTTCCAGGGTTATAAGCCTCGTCCAAAGCCCCGAAGCTAATGCTCCATCAGCAAAAGCCTTACCAACCTCAGTTTTCTCATCATCACAGACTATGATAGCTCGTTCTCCGGGAACAGCCTCTAAAACGCATTCTAAAGCATTCCTAGCCGCTTTCCAAGCACGCATGAACATCATCTCACACATGTGCGAATCAGAATTCGATTTCTCTCTCATTCTTCAATGTGACAAACCATCCACCCAAAACTTGGTTGTGATGCTCGATGATTTGTTTTGCCGTGAAACTCTGAGAGTCCCAAGTACTATGCGCATCCTTAACTAGTAAGACCTTATAGCCAAGACTAAACGCACGACGACAGGTGGTATCTATGCAATACTCCGTCTGCAAGCCCGCAATGACCAGTTTCTCGATTCCAATAGATTCCAGTTCACGGTGCAAGTTCGTTTCATGAAAGGCGTCCGGAGCCTGCTTTTGAACCACCACATCCCCCTCAACCGGACTGATAGACGGATGGATTTCCCATCCTGGAGTTCCATATGCATCAGGGTCACCACTACCGCCATTATTTTGGACATAAAAAATTGGTATCTGTGCACAGCGCGCCCTAGTGATTAGGTTCTTGACTTTTGCGAGGAGTTCATCTCCCTTATATATCGGGGCAGGTTCTGAGAAATTCCCTACTTGCATGTCGACAATAAACAACGCAGTGTCGCTCACACTCTTTCACCTCTCGATGAAACCAATCGACAGACCCGTATTAACTATCACGTGCGTGCATTATTTGGCGTTTTTCATCAGGGCACACGTTTACGGTGATGACGCGTAACGAAGAAAGTTGTGTGATCGACTTATTAATCCAAAACTAGCATAGTCCAGTTGGTTGCGTACCGAACATGCATGTCGCAGTTTTGGTCACCGGCGGAAAAGATTCTGCTCTAGCATTACATCGCGCATTGAAACTTGGCTACAAAGTGAAATATCTAGTCACTATGCTCCCACAGCGGGAAGACAGCTGGATGTTCCACTTCCCCAACATCCGTTTAGCCGACCTGTTCGCTGAAGCGGCTGACCTCCCACTGGTTAAGGCTGAAACCTCTGGGGTAAAAGAATTGGAACTTGAAGACCTCAAGCGCCTGCTCGCAACCCTCGACATAGAAGGAGTAGTCTCAGGAGCCATATCCTCACAATATCAGAAGAAAAGAATTGACAAGATATGCCGGGAACTGAACCTGAGGTCTATTGCGCCCCTCTGGCAAGAAAATTCCATAAAGCTGCTGAAGGAGATTATCAACTTGAACTTTGACACTGTTATTGTGGGGGTTTACGCCCTCGGCTTCGATCAGAGCTGGCTTGGAAGAAGAATCGACTTGACAACATTGAACGACCTCGTTAGACTTAATGAAAGTTATGGGGTGTCTGTGGTGGGGGAGGGGGGAGAATACGAAACCTTGGTTCTCGACGCACCGTTCTTCAAGAGGAGAATACATCTGCTTCAGATTGAGAGAGTTTGGGAGGACCACAGCGGATACCTGCTCGTCAAGAAGGCTGAACTCGTAGACAAAGGTGCCTAGCTCATGTCTAAGAGCAAATATAGAGGCATCTTAAACAAAGACCTCAAACTGCTTGCACTCTCCGATTTCATTGGCGCCTTCGGAGATGGCCTTTACTTTTACCTTTTCCCTCTTTACATCACAACGCTTGAAGCTGGCCCAGCCGAAGTGGGAATAGTGTACTCTGTACTGTATTTTGCTGCAGCATTCGCGCCACTTGTTGGAGGCTTCCTAGCGGATAAATATGATCGAAAGAAGGTTCTTCTTCTCGGCTGGCTGATATGGATACCTATCCCACTCATATTTTCTGTGGCAGAACATTGGAGCCAATTGTTGGTGGGAGCAGTCTTGTACGGGTTTTGGGTAGGCGGACCGGCTGCCAGCGCTTACATTGCAACTTCGGCGAAGAAAGACAAAATTACGTTAACCTTCACCTTGATATCGGCGGCGTGGTGGGCGGGCTACATCTTCTCCCCTGCTCTCGGAGGCTATCTTTCTACAATTATTGGAATGAGATGGGTGACCCGTTTGGCATTCATTCTGTACGTCCTCTCTGCAGGCGTTCTTCTCTTCATGAGCAGTCAACACGCGGTGGCGCAGTCCTCAACATCTCCGTCATCTTCTTTCTCCTCGTTAAGAACAAAGAAGATGGTCGTTTGGTCACTATTCTTTGCGTTGTTAATGATTGTCACGGTTTTGGCTAGGCCATTCATTCCCCAGTTTCTTCAAGACACTTACTCCTTTGACGAATTTCAAATCGGAATCTTAGGCTCAGTCACTTTTCTCGGTTCGGCGTTGCTAGGGTTGGGTTTAGGCAGAATAGGGGACAGATGGAGGAAGCCGGGCGCCATCTCCGTCGCCGTGATTTTGTGTTGCACTTCTTTTATCGCCCTGATTTCGTTCGGCAACTTTTTCGCGTTGGCTTTGGCTTCTTTCTTGATAGGTGTGTCATACGCGATCCCTTCGCTTATTGATGCAATAGTAGGCTCTATCGCCCCCGAGGTTTCAAGGGGACGATGGTTGTCCATTCCACAAACGTTGAGCATGCTCGCCGCTTTTCTCGCCCCCTACCTAGGAGGAATACTTTACAGCGCTTCGCCTTACAGTCCCTTCATGGTTGCAATCATAATAACCCCAATATTATCTATCTTGGCTCTCTCAAAACCACTAAAAGAAGAGATTTAGTCGCAGAGAACCGACAATCATGCGGCAAAAATAAAAGGGAGGTCCGTATTAATTCTGCCACACAACAACTAAACCGCATGGGATGTAACCAAAAGGTTGAACCGCAAGTCGGAGGGAAAATTTAGGAAATGGCCTACAAGTACGTAGCGAGGGCTTGGAAGAAGCCGGAAGCCTCCTTCGTGAAGGAGCTGATGTGGCACAGACTTATAGAATGGCGCAGACAACCTGCAGTTCTCAGAGTTGAAAGGCCCACGCGTATCGACCGAGCAAGGAAACTGGGATACAAAGCTAAGCAGGGATTTGTTGTCACCCGAGTTCGCGTCCGACGCGGAGGCTTTAAAAGAAAGCGACCAAAAGCTGGTCGAAGACCCAAGCGAATGGGCGTCGCCAAGCTCAAGCTTGCGAAAAGCTTTAGGTTGATCTCTGAAGAGAGGGCGGCG
>JAOUMI010000098.1 GCA_029881555.1 Candidatus Bathyarchaeota archaeon
GATCCACGTGGGCGTGAGAAATAAACACAGCATCAATTTTCGGTTTAGTATAAGGAAGGTCAGTAAACGCCAATTGTTCTCTACCGTAGATTCCTTTTATCTTTGGCAATAGATTAAACTCAAAATAGTCTCCCAAGCCGTTTATTGCTCTGGGTGTAAGCCAACCCGTGAAATAATCTTCACCCGAAGTGAAGGACCGCCCAAAATCCAAAAAGATCCTAACTTTTTTGTCTTGTAAAAGAATCTTGTTTCCGCCGATCTCGTTTACTCCGCCATAAAAGGTGAGGTTCGTTTTCCGTTTTTTCATACTTGTTCCCCCTGTCTATTTAGTGGCTATTAACTGTTGAAGTTTGTCCAGTGTCATTGTCATTTCTCGCCGGTCTTTTTACAGATGTTAGAGACGGCTAGGAGGACTTGTGGAGGGGTGAAGATGCTGAACACCTTGGTGTATCTTGCGGATCCCGCCTTCCTCACCGTTTCTCGCTTCCCCCCAGCTTCTAAGTATCCCATAATAAACTCTTTAGCGATGAATACCGCGGCGTTTGCAGGAGAGACCGGAGAGGCGTAATGACCCGAATAGTAAAGGAACTCCGCCACATCCCACGCCTGATTCCCGTTTCCGTCTCTTGTTGCCTGCTCAAGGTCTACAAAAAACGTTTTTCCATCATTCGTGACAATAATGTTCTCTGGCTTGCAGTCTCCAAGAGTAACGCCCAGCCTATGAGCCTCTGCGATTTTCCTTCCAACCTCCCTAACCAATGCAGCTTCCTCTGTGACCTCCTCTCTTTTACGTGAGATGATTCGCTTGATAAGCTCAGTTAGCTTTTCTCCCTCAATAAAATCTTTAAAAATCAGGCTTTGTCTCGGGCTGAAGTGGAGAATTGTTGGAACGGGAAAACCTTGACTGTGCAAGAACTGGTTTACGGCGCATTCTCTCTCCAGCCTTGATCGTCCCATCACAGCAAAGGTCTTGGTACCCAGTGCCCATAATGCCAAGGGAAACCACTTGAAACCGTACCAGTCCTTAAACTTCTTCACTATCACCTTCTGCTCCTCTCGGTTCCTCTGAAAGGTGAGCAAGTAGACAGAGTTTAAAACTCCACCCACTTCCTCGATCCTCATGTCTAAGACCTCCCCAGCCGGAACGGCTTTTCTCACAAAATCTTCGATGCCAGTTTTATCCGATAGCGTCGCGAAACCGAAGGGAGTCGGTATCAACAAGTACTTTTTCGGATCTTCAAGCTGGAACACCAGCTCCTCAGCTTGAATCCCACGATTAGATCTAATGAAGACCTCTTCGTCGTACGCGAGAGGTCTCATCATTTTGGGTAGAACGCTGAGAATGTGAAGAAGAGCTGCTCTCTGAAAGGATTTGAGGAAGAGGGGGAGTCGAAACTTTCTTCCTCTGACTGTGTTCATGAGATTGTTTGTAATTTTGATGTGCCCGTTCGAAAAGGTTATCTGGTCTTCTTTTGCGAGTTCATCGAGGGCTTTTGAGTAGCCCTTCATCATCGATTCTACATTCTTTCTCCTCAAGTCTCTCCTAAGCATGTTGAGAAAGCTGTATGTGACTGGCAGAAATAACCGAGCCCTTCGCATCATGGCCTCATACATGAAGTATTCCGCCTGAATGAGAAGCTCACGAGACAGCTCAGGGAACTCCAAAACAATGTTTTCTAGAAGCTCCAAAACAATACGCTTCTTCGCCTTCACTTCTTGGCGCTGAAGATACTCCTTGTTGATTAGGGGTTCGTAGGGAACCGTTATCTTTTCAGCCGCGAACTCTCCCAGCAGTCCCTGTTCAACATCTCCTTCAAAGGCTCCCTGATCCACCGCCAAGATGAACACGTTGATTCCGTTTAGAGGCTTGAGGTAACTCCTCGGTCTGGAACGAAAATTGCCCAGCACCAAAAAAACGTTTACGTCGCTTTTTTCGTCGGCATACCCACACACCCGAGGACCGTGAAAACAAGCAGAAATGATCTGGCTTTTGTGAGAGCCAGCGATACGCTTGCAGATTTCCAACACGCTTCCTCTTAAATTCTTGCTCGAAAGTCTGGTTGCCATCACTTCTTCCTCAACAGACGTTTCAGCTACAAGGAGCTTCCTACTCATTCTTATGAACTTAATCTTCTTTAAAAACATCTTTTATTTTTTAAAAAAGGCTCTACTGTAAAGGATCAAGACGAGCTTGCTCTCAGCTTCCAGCAATTCTGTGATATGTTCTTAGCACTCTTAACGCCCTTGCTGCTTTTTCAGGTAGATTGTAAACGGGTATGCTTGTGTCCCGCAACACCTCATAGACGAGCATAAAATCTTCTCCACCAGCTGGAACATCAACCACAGGCTTTTTAGGATGCTTCCTTGCGGTTTCGGCAATTACCGCCGCGTCTTCGGGCTCGAAAAAGCAAGACTTAAGCATGTTTATGACCATGACTCCGTCCACGTTAGGGTCTGCCAAAACCAGATCCAAGACGGTGGAGTACCTTTCTGTTCTAGCGTCGGCAATTAGGTCCACAGGGTTTACGGCGTCCACTCCTGGATAGCGGTGCTCTATCTCCTTCTTGGTTTTCTCTGAGAGCATGGCTAGTTTTAACCCGTTTTTCACCACAGCATCCGCGGCGAGTATGGCAGGGCCTCCCACATTGCTCACGATGGCTATGTTGTCCCCGCTCAGTGGAGGTTGTTTCGTCAACGCGATGGCTGCGTTGAAAAGTTCCTCCGGGTCTTCAACTCTAACGGTTCCGGCTTTTCTGAACGCAGCGTCAAATATGATGTCTGATCCGGCTATGGAAGCGGTGTGTGAGAGGGCTCTTCGAGCCGCTTCTTTTGTTGCTCCGCCCTTGAGGACTAGGATCGGCTTTTTCTTCACCACTTTGCGAGCTACTTCTATGAATTCTCTTCCGTTCTCAATTCCCTCCATGTACAGGCAGATCACCCTTGTTTGCTGGTCTTCGCTAAGGTATAGAAGGAGGTCCACGTCGTTGACGTCGATTTTGTCTCCCATGAACGCGAACTTGCTGATTCCGATTCCGTAGAAGCACGCCCAGTCGAGGAGGCATGCGCCCACGCCTCCGCTTTGGGATATGACGGAGATGTTTCCTCTCCTCGGCATGAGATCCCTCTCAAACGTGGTGTTCAATCCCTTAGCCGTGTTTATGACTCCCATGATTGTGTTTGGTCCGAGTATTCGAGTGCCGTACTCCTCTTTCAGGTTTGTCAATTGTTGCCGTTGACGGCCTTTGTATCCACCAGTGATTGCCACCAGCGCCTTGACCCCCATCTTGGCGCATTTTTCAGCTTGCTGTATGGAAAGTTCGGGTGGAAGCATGATTACTCCGAGATCCGGGGTCTCCGGCAGTTCCTCAAGTGTCTTGTATTCCTTTTTTCCGTTCA
>JAOUMI010000099.1 GCA_029881555.1 Candidatus Bathyarchaeota archaeon
AAAGAGGCTTCAGCTTCGACTGTTCACCGTGGACGTTGGAGGTTACACCCCGTTAGAGAAACACGTTCACGAACATGAGGTTTTCATACTTCGGGGAAAGCCTCTTCTCCGGGGAGGAGGGCAAGAAGTAAAACTGAAACCTGGAAACGTGATATTCATTCCGTCATTTGAGGAACATCAATTCAAGAATATCGGTGACGAACCGGTTGAATTCTTGTGCACAAAAGAAACATTGGAAGAAAATGAGTGATAAACTGAATCACATCAGCGGTTTGGTCGTTTGCCCTCCGTGATGACCCCGGTAATCAACGCTACCCAAAACATTATCACTGCATAAATCCCGAGTGGAGGGGGCAACCCAAACGAAGTGCCGGTGAAAGCGGCATAGAAGAGAAATGTCACCATAATAGTAACAGATAAAATTGAAATCAGCCATAGCAACCATAAAAGAAAAAGAATCGAAAATTTTTTCACTTACGAACCTTCGACGATTCTTTTGCCGCGTTTTTAACCAAAGCCTTCTCTTCCTTATGTACTTTGCGGTATCACCCACAGAAAAATTCTCAAAAGTCTATGACGATGTTGTTATATCTTGTCTAGCCGTCGGCGCCCTCTTGCTAGCAGAAGTCTGAATTACCTACTTCAAATAAGATTGACGAATACGCTACAACTAACTTTCAGATTGACTATGTACTCATGCATTCCCTGAAGCACCACTGCAAGGCAATTGTTGAAATCTTCATTAAATTCATTTCACAATTGAACCCAGCAGGCGCTACATAATACTTTATAATTGTCGAATAACTAGTTCCAGTAGTAAAATTTTTGACTATAATTTTAGTGTCCACACTTCCACCAGCTGAAAGAGCCGACTCGACTTCTCCTAAAATGGATTACCACCCTACGTTAAGTCAACGTGATTCGGGCTTTCTAAGACACGTTTTACTTTCTGCAGGAATTGTGCTGCTGGACTTCCGTCCACCACTCGGTGGTCAAAGGATAGGCTCACGTGCATCATGGGTTCAGTCACAATCTTCTTGTTCACCACCACGGGCTTTTCAACCACTCTTCCAACGCCCAGTATGGCGGTCTCAGGCGGGTTGATGATGGGAGTGAACACGTCCACCCCGAACATGCCGAGGTTGGTGATGGTGAAGGTTCCGCCACTCATCTCCTCCCTCGTGAGCCTACCGTCTCTAGCCTTTTCCACGAGTTCTTTCAGTGTCGAAGAGATTTCTTTGAGTCCCTTCTTGTCTGCATTACGTATCACTGGAACAACTAGTCCCTTTTCGGTAGCAACGGCAACGCCAATGTTGACATCCTCAAAAATCTTAATTTGGCCTTTTTCCAGCGTGGAATTCATGATGGGATGCTCCGTCAAAGCCTTCGCAACAGCCTTAACCAGCATGTCCGTGTAAGAAAACTCAAACTTTTCACGCAGTTTCGCGGCATTGGACATATCCACCTCCATGGTTATTGTGCTATGTGGAGCTGTTCTAGCGCTCAGAGAAACACGTTCTGCCGCCGTCTTCCGTATGCCAGTTAGGGGTATTACCTCCCTCACTCTCGGCGCCACCTTCGCCCCCTCAACAAATCCCCTAACGTCCTCTTCCACGATTCTTCCCTCTGGACCCGTACCCCTCACTTGGACTAGGTCCACGCCATACTCCCTCGCCAGTCTCTTGGCTGCTGGCGACGCTACGATGCGCTCCTCAACTCTTTCTACAGGCGCTTCAGCGACAGCTTCAACCTCTGGAAGTTCTTCATCGGGCGCGGTTATGATAGCAAGTGTTTCAGCAACCGGAACGTCAACTCCTTCCTCTGCCAGAATCTTGCGGACAACTCCAGACGCGGGAGCCTCCACTTCGTACGTTACCTTGTCAGAGAGCACCTCTACCACGGACTCTCCCTTCTCCACCCTTTCCCCTTCCTTCTTGAACCATTGAACCACGGTTCCCTCCTTCATGGTTAGGCTGAGCCTAGGCATCATAACCCTAGTTACCAAGTTAAGCCACCTGCTCCAAGTTAACGGACAATCTCCTTTACCGCCCCTATTATCCTGTTCTCGTCGGGTATAACAAACTTCTCTAGGGGCGGGCTGAAGGGTATGGGCGTGTCCGGCTCCGCCACCCGCTTGACCGGAGCGTCAAGATAGTCAATAGCCTCCTCCGCAACCACAGCCGCTATCTCCGCACTAACACCCCCTGTCTTACAGTCCTCTGTAACGATTACTATTCGACCCGTTTTCTTCACAGAGTCTACGATCGCCTGCTTGTCCAAAGGAACAAGGGTCCTCGGGTCAACAACCTCTGCGCTAATTCCCTGTTTGCTAAGCATTTCAGCTGCGGCGAGCGATTTGTGAACCATGTACAAAGTGGCAAAAATCGTGACGTCTTCTCCTTCCCTCTTCACATCTGCAACACCCAACGGAACCGTGTACTCTTCTTCTGGAACTGGCCCCTTAATCGAATAAAGAAGTTTGTGCTCAAAAAACATCACCGGATTATCGTCTCGTATCGCAGTTTTCAGCAATCCCTTCGCATCGTAAGGAGTCGAAGGCATCGCAATCTTCAAGCCAGGAACATGCAGGAACCAAGCCTCCAAACTTTGGGAATGGTGCGCCGCAATGTTAACTCCAGCCCCAAAGGGCATTCGGATCACCAGAGGCACTTTCGTCTGACCTCCAAACATGTACCTCAGCTTGGCTGCTTGATTCGCAATTTGATCCATAGCCAAGGCGGAGAGATCTCCGAACATGATCTCGGCGACGGGTCTCATGCCGGTTATAGCTGCTCCAGTGGCAACTCCTATGATGGCTGACTCTGAGATAGGGGTGTCTCGAACCCTCTCGTCTCCAAACTCTTCCGCCAGCCCTTTCGTCACCTTGAAGGCGCCCTTCCAGTATCGTCCAACATCTTCTCCTAACAGGAAAACCGTCTCGTCTCGAAGCATCTCCTCCCTCAAGGCCTCACGAAGAGCATCGCGATAAGTCATCTCCCTCAACCTTCAGCGCCTCCTAAATGTACACGTGTTCTAGAGCCTCCTCCGGCGCTGGATACGGACTCTCCAGAGCAAACCTAACAGCCTCCTCAATAGCAACGACAACCTCTTGCTCGATTTTGTCAGCCTCCTCCTCGGTTAACGTCTTCATCTCAAGGAGCCTCGCCCTGAACCGTGTGATAGGTTCTCTCTTCAGCCACTCCTCAACCTCTTCTTTTGGTCGGTAGGCGGCTGGGTCAAAACGGGAGTGCCCCTTGTGCCGATACGTCTTACACTCCATCAGTGTAGGACCCTTTCCGCTCCTCGCCCTCTCAACAGCCTCACGCGCAGCCTCATAAACCGCCATCACGTCGTTTCCATCCACAACCACGCCGGGAATGCCGTAC
>JAOUMI010000100.1 GCA_029881555.1 Candidatus Bathyarchaeota archaeon
CAATTTCTAAATTCTAAGTGAAAAGAAAAAGTGTGTGTCATATTATTGTTTAGTATGGTCCTCCAGCTGTCCATTTTTCATGGCGAGACAGTGAAATTGCCATAGCTTTCACGCCTTCAATTTCATGTAAACGTTGGTTCCCTAACCTGTAAGCCTGTACATTGAAAGGTTTAGGCTGATTAGACGTGTGTATAGGAACATCTCCATGACTGCCTAGAGGTTCCTTAGAACCTACATTCATTCCGAACAATCGAAACACCTTAACGACCAAAGACGGTGTTCTTTTCGGAAATATCCCTTTCATTCTTTATCACCATGAATACGTATATGTAAAAGGGACACATAGAGATTGTGCCGTCACCTGACTACCAACCAGTAAACGTCATATGACGGCAAAATTAATAAATAAGGCGAAAATAAATCTTTAACCATGACAATATTTGAAGTCGTCCTGAAAGTATCCTCCGACAACTTCCTCGTTAACCTGTCACGGAGATTTCCCTCTATGAAAATTTTCATCTGGTGTAACAAAGAGAAAGATGTTGTTGAGATTTTTGTGAAGAATCCAGAGGACTATTCTCTTGTTATGGAGGAAGTCCATGCACATCCTATTTTGGGACTCATTGAAGAAGCGTCCACTGATCATAGGCTCTACTTTAATGTAAGTGAGTGTCGTTGCATGAACCAAGATACAATAGTTAGGCATATTGGTGAGCTGGACATTCTTAACATCTTTCCAAACATGATAGAGAATGGTTGGGTATACCATCGTCTCATAGTGCTCAGTCATAAGGACTTGGAAGAACTTCTAAGACGCCTTGAGAATTGGGGTTGGGTTTATAAGATTTTGCGAAAAGTCTCTTTTGATGGATTTATTGCGAGTTCTTTGACGCTTTCAGCTGATCACCTATTCTCTGGTCTGACGGAGAAACAGATGGACGCCATGCTGACTGCATATCGACATGGATACTACAATTTGCCAAGGGACTCTGATGTTCAAACAATAGCTGCCAAGAAGAAAGTGCCGAGAACAACTTTCCAAGAGCATCTAAAGAAGGCTGAAAACAAACTTGTGGCAGCTCTTATTCCATATATGCACCTGTTCAACCATGCCTCACCAACGAGGAGAAGAAGCATCAAGGTAAAGTAGAGCCTTCAGAGACGTGCATACTTCTCAGGACCTTTCGTTACATCAACAATCTCAACTAGAGACTTGATTGCCATATCGCTACCTCTCATTAAATCGTGTTCATGCTTGATAATACTCGCGCGTGGGTTCATAGAAACTCCACAGAGCTAAAAATGTCACGGTAGAACCATATTTATATCAAAGGGTCAGTAATAATTTGGTGATTCGTCTCGCATTTGCTAGTGGTTTAGATGCCTTTCAAAGATGAGTGTGGGATATGCGGTAGAGTTTTTCCCTACAGTTACCTCAGGCGATGTCAGAGATGTGGACGCTTGTTCTGTAGAGACTGCATGGTGCCAGACGTTTCAACGGGCGACCCTACGAGAATGCTGTGCCTAAGTTGTGCTAGGAGAATTGTTTCGCCACGTTCCGTCAGCAAATATGACCCGCTTAAACGTTACTTGAGATTTAGAGCTTCCTTCACTGATGTCGTCAAGCTTTCTTTTGCTAAGATAGATGGGATTATAGGCGATAACTTGCCTATGAGTGCTTTTCGTAACGAAAAATGGTGGAGCAACTCATCGAGCAGCGTGCACGCCAAGGCTTGGTTGGACGCTGGATGGAGAATGCAAGAGGTGAACTTGGACGAAGGCTGTGTTGTTTTTCAAAAAGTGAAGAGTTTGCGGACTAAAAGCCGTAGAAAGAAGAGATCAAGGGAGAAGGTCAAAAAGCCCTTCACCCCTGCGCCTTACCGTATTCCAAGAACTAGGAAGACCTCAAAAACCAAGGCAGCCAAGCTTTACGCAAGACTCAAAAACTTAGAACGAAAAAGAGCGTCCCCAACCAAGTATCGTGGCAGTTTTAAGCCGAAGCCAGCGAAGGAGAAAAGGCTGTATAAGCCAGAAGAAAAACCAAAATAGCCAAAAAGGATTTTTATCTAGCCTGCTTGAAATAGAGAGTAAACGGTGATGCAGGGCGGCCGTCGTCTAGTCTGGTTTAGGACACAGGCCTTCCAAGCCTGTGATCCCGGGTTCAAATCCCGGCGGCCGCACCACAAATCTTTTTGTTTTTGAGAAAGGAAATATCGAGACATAAGCTGTAGAGACTATGACTTGTTGAACCTTTACAGTTTTCTTTCACTCATAATTCTGTGAGGTTGAGGTTGAATCTCCTTGAGAGGTTGTTAAGATCGTTAAGCACGTAGGTGAACACGTAGCCCCTCCATTTTCCCCATCTATCCTTCGCGATCTGTTTGAGCTTCGGAATGATGCTGCGAGGCGATTCTGCTTCCTCTCCGAAGAGAAGCATGTTGAATATTTTTGCGCTCCAGACATCGAGCGCGAATCCTGGATGAGGAGAGACTATATCCGCGGAGTATTCGCCTATCCCTCTCAATTCCATCAGCTTAGCCTTAGCTTCGTCAGCCGGCATCTCTTCGAGCTTTTGAAGCGTTGGGAAACCCTTGCATATTGTTTCGGCGATGCGTTTCAGACTCTTAGCTCTGTAGCCGAGCTTGCACCTCTCCTCAAGTTCTCTCACACCAGCTCTAGCTATTCTCTCCGGGGCGGGCCAGTACAAAATCTCTCTGCCGTCGAACCTTACTTTTACACCGTAATTCTTAATCAACAGGTTCATCATCTGGTCGCTTCTTCTGATCGGGGCCATCTGCAACGTCACAGCCAGAATCAGGGCGGGGAAGATGTCCGGTCGCTTGGTTCTCCTCATCCCGTACAGGTCGCCTACCAATGATTTGACAAGGGGATCATGCTCAGCAAGAGTGTAAAATTCTCTTATGTCTTCCTTGAGGCTTAGCGTCCATGCTACCATTTCTGGGAGCTCTTTTCTCTCCTCTGTGCTCAGCTTTTCGCGAGAGAACACCTCACAAAATATCTCGGGCTTCTCCACAGTTCCTACCGCTCTTAACTTCAATCCGAACATCTCTCCATGATTCAACCTCATCCCGCTCCAGAGGGCGCCATCTTCAAATGTCTCGAAAGGCGTCAACAACGACCACCCTGCAGGCTTGTGGACTGTGAGCGAAAAGTCGTAAGGTGGAGTGGCTTTAAGCCTGAAAGCAGTCGAACACGGCAGATCACTCACCGACATGAGGGTGCCCTTCATTTTTTAAACCTTCTTATTTGAGGCTGTTGACCTCACTTCTTTGCTGGCATCATTCTTGAAGCGAATTTTTGCAAAGCTCACAGGGGTTCTTAACAATCATGTCTGGTTTCTG
>JAOUMI010000101.1 GCA_029881555.1 Candidatus Bathyarchaeota archaeon
ACAACTCTTCCTTTACCGGTTTGGAGAGATCAAGCCTAGTTCCATCACGCCGGAGAATGTATGATCCCTCCCTCTTATCCACTATTCTGCCGATCACCGACGCTTGAATGCCTTTCTTCTTGAGAGTAACCACTATTTCCTCAGCTTTCTCTCGGTGCGCTGAAATTATTAGTGCTCCGGAGCTTATAGTTTTGAGCGGATCAATATTTAGGGCGTTGCAGACTGCCTTGGTCTCTTCGTAGATGGGTATTCTCTCCTCGTGGGCTACCACACCCACGTTGGATGCCCAAGCGATTTCCTGAAGACATCCGGCGATTCCCCCCTCAGTAGCGTCGTGCATAGCGTGAACGCCTCCCACTTCAATGGCGGTTAAAGCATCTTCCACCACACTGATCATTCTAACAAACTTCTGCGCTCTACTAACGACGGCTCTGTCAACTTTGGTTTCTAGGAGTTCAGCCAACTCCGTTGACAGGATGGCTGTTCCCTCGATAGCGGCCCCCTTTGTCACAACTATGCGGTCGCCCACTCTTGCTCCGCTGGAACGCACAAATTTTCCCTTTTCAGCTTCTCCGATGACGGTTGCAATGAGGATTGGTCTTTTGATGCTTGGGGTGAATTCGCTGTGGCCCCCTATGACAGCGATGCCTAGTTCCTTCGCAGCTTTGTCTATTTGGCTGGTTATCTGCTTCATCTGGGCAGAACTGACGTTTTGGGGGAAAAGCATGACGATCAGAACCCATAGAGGACGAACTCCCCTTGTTGCAATGTCGTTGGCGCAAACGTTGACAGCCAGCCAACCGATGTTTTCGATGGCTCCAGTTATGGGGTCGGAGTGAACTACAAGAACTCTATCTTTAAAATCGATCACTGCAGCATCTTCACCTATCCGTGGACCAACGATAACGCGGGGATCAGGAGAACCCAGACAACCGAAAACCACTTGTTTGAGCAGCGCAGGATCAAGCTTACCAACCGACAACGAACGCGGAACCATTTTGTAAGACCTCCGAGGTTGAAGTTAACAATTGGCGTTTATAACTTAAATAATTGAATGGAACAAAGCTATGAACTCTTAAGAGACGGGAGAGCTCGCCACACTGCTCTCACAATGGGGATTGAAACGATGAGACCCACAGTCATTTGACCAATGTTTATCGGAATTTCTGCTATTGCTGCTACACCCATAAAAAATTGTTGGTAAAGAAAATAACCGATGACCATCTCTAAACCCCCAACAAAAATTACGAGAATAAGCCAACCGAATTCAGGTTCAAAAATAAACCCCATTAAAGTGATCAGAAACAGAACGAGGGCTCCCAAAGAGTACCAAAATTCTGGCGGAATGAAGATGAAAGTGGGGTCTTCAGGTGGAGGGATGCCTAGGGAAAGTGCCACTGTGCCACTGTAGTAGATGGAACCGATACTACCTAACAATACTCCCGCGATCAATCCGGCAACAAAGGTAAAGGCTTTCCACCGGAGTTTGGAGCTAAACTTGATTCTTCTTCGACTGAGAATGCCAACGATGCCTCCTTCACAAGCCTTTATGATAAGGGTCGCTGGTGCGTACGCTGAATAGCCTAAAAAAATGTCCGCGGCAGCGGAGCCAACGCCTCCAGCGAAAGAGCCGATTAGTGGGCCGAAAAGCAACGCCGTAACATACACCATGGTTTCACCGATGTTGAAGAAGCCTTTTGTGGCTGGAACGTATATGGAGAACACCATAGTGGCTACGCAGACTAGGGATGTGAAAACAGCCGTGATGGCTAACTGAATGGTGGACGTGATTCGGGGCATATGTTCTCATCTAGTATAGTTGTAACTTGACTAGTTACCTTTTTGCACTTTTAAAACTTTCGGAAAATCAAAGCAGCATTTTCAGTTCATTGATGGCACGCAAAGCTCTTTGTCCACGCTTCGTGATCTTAAAGTATTTCCTTCCTGTCCTTTCATAAGCAGTTATCAGTCCCCTCTCCGAAAGATCATTTAGATGCTGATAGACAGCAGCTCGTGTCATGGTTTTTCCCAGTTTTTTCCATAAGTCGTAGCCATAAGCGTCCCTTTTGCTTAAGATGCGTAATATCTTCTCTTTTGTGCTCAATTCTAAACCGACAACAGCGGTTTTCCGCTTTTTTGTCAAAGCCTGGAGCACATCAGTTGCCTTTAACCCACTTCCCGTTATCAGACACACAACCTTGTCGTTCTTTGCAATGATGCCCTGATGCGCCAACCTTTTGAGTGCCGCTATGGTGGCTGAGCTCGCCGGCTCCGCGAAAATTCCCTCAAGCCTCGCGATTTCCTGTTCGGCGGCAAACATTTCCGAGTCCGACACTGCGACGGCGACGCCTCTGGATTCTGCCATTGCCTTAAGCGCCCATCTTCCATTCAAAGGGTTACGCACAAGAATTCCAAGGGCGTGTGTGGACGGCTTTGGAATGGCAACAGGTTCAAGCTCGTTTCTTAGGTGGGCGTTGACAATTGGTGCGCATCCGTTTGCTTGCACACCTACCAGCTTTGGCAACGTATCAATTGTTCCTAGGGCCTGTAGTTCCTTGAAGCCCTTCCAGACGGAGTGTATATTTCCGCCGCTTCCTATCGAAACGATGAACCAGTCAGGCACTCCGAACTGTTCCACAACCTCATAGGCGATGGTTTTCTGAGCCTCAATCGCTAAGGGGTTGAGTTCAGCCGTGGCTTGGTACCACTCTGTTTCTTTTGCCAAGGATTCCGCCCGCTCAACGGATTCGTCAACAATCTCCCCGTGTTCCTCAATTACGGCGTCGTAAATCAACATCTGAGCCAGCTTACCCATGTCAACGTTTTTGGGGACAATGATGTGGCAGGTTAGCCCAGACTTAGCAGAGTAGGCAGCTAAAGAGGCTCCCAGATTCCCGTTTGAAGCGCAAACTACAGAGCCATAGTTCAGGTCTTGAGCGTTGGAAACCATCAGTGTCGCACATCTATCTCTGAAGGAGTTGGTTGGATTTCGGGTTTCATCTTTCAGAAACACACTGCTCAAGCCGATTTCTTCTGCGAGACGCTCAGCCTTATGCAGCGGCGTGCCACCTTCCCCCATGGTTACCACGCTTTTGACCTCTGGTAGAAGCGGCCTGTACCTCCAAAATGTGAAAGAACCAGCGAGTTTGACCCCGCTTAACTGTTCAAAATTGTAAGTATACTCCAGAAGCCCATCGCACTCCTTACACGTGTAGACGGGAGGGTACGGCTCAAAAGTTGCTGAACAACGACTGCAACGCAGAACCGCCATACGAAGTGAACCCCGTAACATACAATGGCTCCTCTCAAACTTTTCTCTATCGGTCGTCTAGTAAATATTTATGAGAAACCGAGACGAGTT
>JAOUMI010000103.1 GCA_029881555.1 Candidatus Bathyarchaeota archaeon
ACGCCTCCCGTGAAAACGAACTCTACGTCTGAAAGGCTCATCTCCTCTGCCACGATTTCGGCTATCCTTGCAACAGTTACGCTGTCAGGAGAGCCTACATTATAGACTTTGATCCTTTCGTTACTGTTCAAGAACTCGTTTGTTGCGAAGGAGATGGCGTCTATGCAGTCGTCGATGTAAAGGTAAGACTTCTTCTGAGACCCGTCTCCGAGGATTTCAAGACGCTTCGGATTCGCCCTGAGTTTCTTTACGAAGTCTACGACGACTCCGGTTGTTCCTCTGGGTCCAACGATGTTTGCCAGTCTAAAAATGAGACCGCGTAAGTCAAATGTGTGAGCGTAGGCGTCTATGAGTGCTTCAGAACCTAGCTTTGTGGCACCGTACGTTGAAATTGGAATCGAAGGACCGTAATCCTCAGGTGTCGGCAGCCGGAGTGCCTCACCGTAAACTGTAGAAGTAGACGTAAAAACGATCACCCTCGCGGACCCTTGTTTTCTCAAGGCCTCAAGAAGGCGGAATGTGGCTACCAGATTCTCCTCGAAATGGATGGAGGGATCGGTTTCTCCAACGCGGACTTCAGGATTCGCGGCGAGGTGGAACACTAACTCGGCATCCTTAGCTGCCTTTTCTGATGTCTGTGGCTCCTTCAAATCTCCTTTGATGAAACTGAAATGTTCATTGTCAAGCCACGATTCGATGTTTCTTAGACTCCCGTTGCTTAGGTTGTCAATAACGGTTACTCCATGGTTATCTTTAATCAAACGCTCTACGAGATGGCTTCCGATGAAACCTGCTCCTCCGGTGACGAGGACCTTTAAGCGGTCATGCCCCATGGAACGTTAGCCACCAATACTTTTCACATATGCATCTCAAAGATAAAGCTGTTTAGATTCCTTAACCCATCTATGAAGGCCCGATGGCGCCTTCTATTCGAAATTTTTCCTTACCGCCATCACGTATATGACCGTAATGAACGCCAAAATCAAGTACACAATTAATGCTAGGTGAAACAGCAGAATCTCTAAGCTCGGATAGAACGTTCGCCAGATTACTGAGGCGTAGAGGTTTGTTGCGCCAAAAGTTATTGCCGGAAAGAATAGGATAACCGCGAGCAGGACTGACCACTTCTTCATCCTGATCAGACCGTAAGCGGTTAACAGGCTTAAGACTGCTAGAGGTCCTACATGAACAAGGGTGAAGTTGGAGAACGCCAAAATGAGGGCTTCTGCCCCTCCTACAACCACGTAGAAAATGGAAACCGCCAGCACTCCCGGCTTCTCTATCTTCAACTTAGACTTCAACGGCATCTTTCACGCTTCCATTAAACCGATCGCTACGTTATCTGAGGCAATGAAATACTTGTTTATGCCTAATTACCGAAATAAAAGCTATTCTATGAGAGAAAACCCTTATGAGAACTGTTTACCTTTAAATCGAATCCTCAGGAGCTAGCATTCAATGAGCTATCGTGAACTGTTTGTCTCTCCACCTCCGTTTTTCAGCGGTTTTCAAAAACCACTTAAAGAAGCAGAATACGTGGTTCTAGGAGTACCCTTCGACGCCACCAGCACCTTTCGGGCAGGAGCGAGGTTTGCTCCTCTCGCCATCCGAGAAGCCTTGCTGGGCATTGAAGGCTATAGCTTCAGATCGGGTGTGGACGCTGAAGACTTAAAGGTTCACGACCTTGGCGATCTCCACATTTCTGGGGAATTGCAAGAAACCCTGAAAAGGTTGGAGCTGGTCACAAAAGAACTCTTGGAAGCGAAGAAACTGCCAGTTTTCATCGGAGGAGAGCACACTATAACCTTGGGTGCGATGCGAAGCGTGGGTGGAAACGCTGGGGTGGTGAGTTTTGACGCTCATTTGGACTTGCGCAACGAATTCATGGGTCTAACCATATCCCACACCACCTGGATGCAAAGATTACATGAGCAGGTTCGTCCTGAAAAAATTCTGGAAGTCGGTACTCGCGCAGTGGACAGGGACGAGCTTAACTACGCAAAAGAGTTTAACATTCCCTTTTTCACAGTTCATCAGATCATGGAAGACGGCGTTGAAAAAACCGCTGAAAAAATCAGAGAACTTCTCGCTGGACAAGAAAGAATCTACCTCACAATCGACATGGACGTTCTTGACCCGGCATTTGCACCGGCAGTTCAGAATCCTGAACCCGACGGCTTGTCTATTCACGTGTTACTAGACCTCTTGTGTAGTGTTTGTGACCGTAGGGTGGTGGCTTTTGATCTTGTTGAGGTGGCGCCCCACTACGATATGGGTATAACAGCTACACAAGCCGCAAAAACGATGCTTGAGGTATTGTGTCACTTGGAAAGGGCGAGGAAAGGCTAGAACCTTAAGCTTGTCTCTGGAGCTTCGCAACAAAAAATCCGTTGCACTCGTGAATATGAGGATAAAGCCTTTGACACTTAGTTTGCCCCCTCAACCCGGGTAAGCCTATTCTCGGTGAAGCCTCCGCCAGCGTAAATTCCGGATGCCACTTTAAGAATCTCTCAATCAACATTTCGTTCTCCTCCAGCGCAACGCTACATGTAGAGTAGACAAGAAAACCTCTGTCTCTTACATGCTCTGCACATTGATTCAGCATTTCCCACTGAATCCTCGCCATGCCCAAAATGGACCTCTTGGTCAACCTCCATTTTGCTGAGGGCACCTTGCTGAACACGCCGGTGCTCGTGCATGGAGGGTCCAGAACCACTAGGTCGGCAGAGAGCTTTATAGGCGGCGGTTTGCGGGCGTCTTCAAGAATGGGAACGGCTATTTTGATGCCCATGCGCTTTGTTTCGCGTTTCCAAACCTTCATTCTCCGCTTCGAATAGTCAATGGAATAGATGATTCCTTGATTCTGCATGAGCTGAGCTAGGTGGGTTGTTTTGGCTCCTGGCGCGGCGCAGATGTCGAGCACCGTCATGCCGGCTTGAGGGGCTGCGACTTCTGTGGCAAGGCAACTGGCTTTATCTTGTATGAAAAATAGTCCATCTCGGAAGCTTCGTGTTCCCATGAGGGTTTTTTGGGTTTCAACCACCTTGTAAGTGTGTTTGAGTTGCCTCGTCTTTTCAAGGGCAACTCCTTCTTCCTTCATCCTTTTGAGTGCGGCCTCCTCTGACGTTTTCAACGTGTTTATTCGTATGTAGGTTGGCGAGATTTCTGTGGCGTTCTCCAAGAACCTCAGTGCCTCTTCTCTTCCGAGCAGTCGGAAACAATACTTCACAAACCATGTAGGATTATAAGTTGAGAGAGCCACCTTCTCTTCATCACTCAGCCCTCTCAAGGCTTGGAAGGGCTGTATGCTCAGTATTTTGCCAAGCGTCTCTTCGGCTCCCTGCAGTTCA
>JAOUMI010000102.1 GCA_029881555.1 Candidatus Bathyarchaeota archaeon
CTCCAGAGCTGATCGGCATGAACGCGGAAGAGCAGGAGCAGATCGATATTCTCCTCCACAAAATCGATGGAACCAAAGACTTCAGGAACATCGGCGGAAACACGGCCTACTCTGTTTCATTAGCCACCGCAGACGCTGCTTCTTCCTCCTACGGCATACCACTTTTTCAACAGCTAGGCGGCTACCTAGCGAGCGAGCTTCCTTACCCGCTGGGAAATGTTTTGGGCGGGGGTAGGCACGCGCACGGGAAGGCACCCGATATACAGGAGTTCTTGGTTCTTCCCCTTGAGGCAGCATCTTTTTCAGAAGCAGCGAAAGCCAATGTTCTGGTTCATAAGAGGGTTGGTTCCCTGCTTAGAAAATCGGATGGAAGCTTCACTGGGGGAAGAGGAGATGAGGGAGCTTGGGCTCCCAGCATGAAAAATGAGGAAGCACTAGAGACCATGATGAAGGCTTGTGAAGAGGTCTCTGAGGAGCTGGGAGTGAAGTGTGGAGTGGGTGTGGACATGGCTGCTTCCACACTATGGAGGCCCAAAGAAAAACGCTACGTGTACGCTCGGGACGGAGTTGAAAGGAACGCTGGGGATCAAGTGGAATTCGTGTTGCGCCTTATCAAAGATTACAATCTCGTCTACGTTGAAGACCCCTTCCACGAGGAAGACTTCGAGAGCTTTGCAGAGCTAACGAAAAGGGTTAAGAAGTGCCTCATCTGCGGAGACGACCTGTTCGTAACAAACAAACAGCGACTGGCTCACGGAGTTAGAGTTGGCGCTGCAAACGCTGTTATCATAAAAACAAATCAGGTAGGAACCCTTACTGAAGCTTGGGAGACCACGAAAATGGCTAGGAAAGCGCGGTACATCCCTGTTATGTCTCACCGGTCTGGAGAAACGACAGATGTGCATTTAGCCCACTTGGCTGTAGCGTTCCAATGTCCTGTCATTAAGACTGGTGTGATTCCAGGAGACCGGGCTGCGAAAATCAACGAGCTAATACGAGTGGAAGAGGCGCTGGGAGACAGGGCAAAAATGTCCACCTTACCGTTATAGGAGGAAACTTTGTGTCAGAAGAGGAAGAAAAGGAGGAAACGGTTCTAAGCGAGGAAGAACTTCTGTTGCCCCAAGACACTCTGCTGTCAGCGGGAATCCACATAGGCACTAGAACAAAAACTATCAATATGGTCCCGTTCATCTATCGAGTTAGACCCGATGGACTGTTTGTCTTAGACGTGAAAAAAACCGACGAACGTATACGAGTCGCCGCTAAATTCCTCGCCCGCTTTGACCCGTCCAAAGTTGTGGCGGTGGCGGCGAGACTGTACGGGCGCGATCCAGTGGAGAAGTTTTGCGAGGTAACCGGGACAATTCCAGTTATTGGACGTTTTATTCCGGGGATGCTCTCTAACCCTATTTATCCGAAACGCATTGAGCCCAGCGTTGTGATCGTTTCTGACCCTAAGGCTGACGCGCAAGCGGTGAGGGAAGCCTCCATCATGGGCATCCCTGTCGTAGCGCTCTGCAGCACTGACAACGATTCTTGTGATGTGGACTTGGTTATACCCACCAACAACAAGGGTAGAAGAGCCTTGGCGATAGTGTACTGGCTCCTCGCACGACAGATAACGCGTGAGAAGGGTGAAATACCGCCAGACGGGGATATAAGCCTCTCCGTCGAAGACTTCGAGGTAAAGTTGACAAGGGAAGAGTAAACGGGTGAGAATGCTTGAAGGTTAGGCACCCTGCTGTTGCGGGTTCATGGTATGCAGGTACTCCACAAGCACTGCGCACACAGTTAGAAGGGTGCTTCACCCACACGCTTGGGCCCGGCAAACTCCCAAGAGTTGCGGACAAAGAAATTAGAAACATAGTGGGGCTTGTCTGCCCTCACGCAGGATACGTGTACTCTGGACCAGTAGCTGCCCACGCGTACTACCAACTAGCGATGAACGGCAAGCCCGACGTGATCGCCATTTTTAGCCCCAACCACACTGGGCGTGGAAGCGCGTTGGCTCTCATGAACGAGGGAGTTTGGCGCACGCCCATGGGAGACGTGGAGATTGATGCTGAAACCGCTAACAAGATTTTGCATGAATCTCGCATCGTTGACGTGGACGAGGCGGCCCATGCGTTTGAACATTCCATTGAGCTTCAGCTTCCCTTCCTTCAGTACCTGTATGGCTCCGCCTTCAAGTTTGTGCCCATAAGTTTTCTAATCCAGGATTTGGAGTCCAGCAGGGAGGTGGGACGGGCAACTGCAAAGGCTTTGTCAGGCAAGAATAGCCTGGTGATTGCCTCTACAGACATGACCCATTACGAGCCTCAGGAGAGGGCTGAGCGAAAAGACAAGGCGGCTATTAGTGCCGCTTTAAAACTGGATGAAGAACAGTATTATTCTGCTGTAGAGTCGTACGGCATATCCACGTGTGGATACGGTCCTGTCATTGCTGCGATAACCGCGGCAAAATTGTTAGACGCTGAGAAGGCGGAGTTGCTCTGCTACAAAACAAGTGGCGACGTAACTGGCGACTTGTCTGCGGTGGTGGGCTACGCATCCATCGCATTCATGAAAAGTTAGTCGAATTGAAGCAACTTCTCGCCAATGCGTTTTGCAATTTTAAAAAATATATTATTTAGATTTTGACAATAATTGTCTATTTAGGGTGTAGTCTCATTGGGAAGAGGTTCTGGCTTCGGAAAAGTTATTTTGTTCGGCGAACACTTCGTTGTTCACGGCGTGCCAGGAATTGTTTCTGCAATTGATTCAACAGCTGACGCAGAAGTAAGAAAAATTGGAGAAGGAATCACTGTAAAGGATGAAAGAAAAGGCGCAAAAGGTTACACTGGAAAGAAAAGAACTCAACAAAGAGAGTCAATAGAAAGAATGCTTAAAACCATGGGGATTAATCCGGAAAAAGCTTCTTTAGAGATTTGGTTGGGAGGAAACCTCCCAGGTTTTAGCGGAATTGGTGCTTCCGCAGCAAGTAGCGTTGCAATTGCTAGAGCCATTGTAGAAGAATTCGAAATGCATTTGTCAGATGAAAGAATTAACGAGATCGCTTATGAAGGTGAGAAAGCTTATGCTGGAACACCCTCAGGCATTGACAATACCGCAGCAACTTTTGGAGGGTTAATCTGGTTCAAGAGGAATCTAGGCGGAGGTCCAAACACAATTGAGAAATTAAGTATAAGAGAACCAGTTGAAATCATCATAGGAAACACAGGAACAGTGGCTGACACGAAAGAAATGGTTGCTGGAGTTGCGGAAAGAAAGAAAAGCAATCCAGAAAAATACAATCCCTTATTCAAGCAAGCAGAAGAATTAGCGTTCACAGCAAGAAAAGCCTTAGAAGA
>JAOUMI010000009.1 GCA_029881555.1 Candidatus Bathyarchaeota archaeon
TCTGCCGCCCCAAAGCGTTCTTGACTAACCCATTGATACCATATCTACACCGGAGCTTGTCCAATTTTGCATATTCAAAGGTCTTGCCACCTATTTCAATTCTCACACTTTCATTTTCACTAATAGCGTTTGTAGGACAAACAGAGACGCATACACCGCACTTTTCCCTGCTACATATCTTGTCTCCCGAATACATGGGATCCGGCGAAAGTTCAGCTTCTGTCAAAACCGAGACTGAGCGAACTCTCGGACCTGCATCAGAGGTTATTAGAAGCCCGTTCCAACCAAACTCGCCCAGGCCAGCTGCAACAGCGGCATGTCTGTGGGAAAAGGACCCTCTGATCGTGTAAGGATCTGAAGGGGATGAGGCAGGAATGGGGATTGAGGTGTAACCTTTCTTTTCCAGCAACCTAGAAATGCGAAAAGCAGCTAGGTTCAACCTTTCATTCAAAAATGTGTAGCCGAATACCATGTATATGTAGATGCCGTGTCTAAGCCCGTCGTAGGCCCGCTGATTTGCGGTTCTAACGCCTTTGCCCATCCTCAGCCCTAAAGAAACAACAGACCTACAACTCTTCAACAAATCGTTTGGCTTCCAACCGTCTGGGGCGTTTTTGAAACGGTCAACAGATGCGATACCTACATAGTCCATGTCACTCGACAAAGCCAATTTCTTCATTTCATCGGCTAAGTTTAACATGTTTTCCCCTATTCAATGGTTTCTTACGTAGAAATAAAACTCTTTTCGCACGCTAATCTAGCGCTCGGTCATTAATCGCAATCTAGCGATAAGAGTTCAAGAAGTCCTTGAATCGTGACAAGCCCGCCTTCAGAATTTCAGTTTTGCATCCATAACCCATTCTCAAAAATCCTTCCATCTCAAAACATGAACCAGGAACAAGGAACGTTCCTTTATCTTGAATAAGGCGTAGACAAATATCTTCAGAGAGCATCTTGAGATTGTGCCGAAGAAAAGCGACGCTTCCTGCTCTCGGAGGAATCCAATCGATCAGCGGTTCGTTTTCGATCCAACGTGAAAGGGTCAGGTGATTAGTGCGGATGATTTTCAGGTTGCGTTTGTAGATTCGATCTACATGTTTCATAGCGAGAGCCGCAAGAGCATCGTCAATCACACCGTGACTGATTGTCGTATAGTCCCTGTGAAGCATGCACTCTTCGATGATCTGCGTACTGGCAGCGATCCATCCTAGACGCAACCCTGTGAGCGAAAGCGCTTTGGAGAAGGATCCCGTCACTACAGCATTCTCGCTGAGATCTACCGCAGAGGGAACGAAATCATTCGGTCTGACGTAGAGACCCCCATATGCCTCGTCGCAGAGCAAATATGCACCTGCCTCTTCCGCAATAGCACAGATTCTTTTCAAAAGGTCAGCATCGATGAGACTTCCCGTAGGATTGTGCGGATTGTTGATTACGATAAGCTTAGTCTTGTCATCAACGAGTTCAGCCAACTCGGCGGCACAAGGTAACCATTGATTATCCTCGCGCAAAGGCAGCAGCTTGACGTTCGCACCCAATGATTTAGCCACACTGTACAATTGCTGATACGCTGGAAATACCGATATAACCGTGTCACCTGGTTCAACAAGGCTGTAGAAAACAAGAAAGTTGCCGCCGATTGCTCCACCAGCAACGAGAATGTTCTCTGGCTTCATATGATCGTACAGATTTGCAAGTCCTTGCCGGAGACCGGGAGATCCTTCAATGAAGCCATACGTTAGCTGCGTTTCTTTAAGCTCCTCGAAGAAATCCTCTCGTCCCACAAGGGCTAGAAACTCACCCAACGTGAACGGATCAACACAAGTCTCAGCGAGATTCAGCTCTACCTCATGTTCGTAGGTGTTCATGAATCGTTCAACCAAAAATGGATCGACTTTCATTGTGTTTCCACCCTCTGTATTACGTTGAGCCCTTCTCTCTCGACCATATAACATTTCCGTAACTAAATCCGGATGATGTTTCCTACTAAAAATTTAAGAAGACACTTCACACCTAAACAAAGAGTTGAGTGAAATGTCTCTGCTGAAATTGGTCATTGCCGGAATCATTGCACTAGGCATTTTGGTGCTGGGAGGTTTAGTTGTAATAGCTATTGTAGGTTTTTTCACAGTTTCATTTGTGCAATGGCTAGAGGCAAATCCGATTTTGAAAGGTGTATTCGTACTAGTTGGTCTTGTTTTGATTATAGGTTTGTTCCTAGCTTTCTCTAAATGGGTTTTAGGTAAAGCAGTGTAGTATTCAATAAAAGCATTGGCACTTAATCTTAGCAAACTGCAACTTCATTGAAAACGATTCTTTGATTGCTTGTTTAAGAGCTAATCTAAATGTGGAGAAATGGGGCAGAAACAACTTTTCAGGAAACCAGTAGGACAACCTAGCTACCCAAGTTTCTAACAATAGCCTTAGCTCGCCCCTTGCTTCCCGCGATATACCCAATCATACCTTCGTCTAGGTCCAACCACTTCGCTATTCCAGCCGCCATCTCCGCGTTGTCCTCAAAGATCACCCGTATGTATGGAAGAATCTCCTTCACAGCTCGAACAGAAGAAACGTGCATCCTCCTACGAATCTTCATGCCAATCAACCTCTGCATCTGCCGCTGCTGCTTAGTACGTGCCAACCATCGTATGCGCTCCGGAAACCGAAACGGAACCCACCCAGAAGGCTTTGATCTCCGCCGAGACATCGCCACACCCGCCGTCATAAGGTCAAGCACGTAGCGAAGAAGCTTCCAGTTCTGCGTCGCCCGAATTCTTCCTCGATACACATCCGCCTTGGCCAGCGCCTCCATAGCCATCGCCAAGTCCCGTGCATCCGTCAACTGATAAGGAATATTCTCGTAAACCCACTGAAAGAGCATGTCTGGATCTACATCCGCCGCGTCAATCGCACGTTTCGCCTCCACACAGTCCTTTGCATAAAAGATGGTCCTCAAAACGTTGAAAATCACTTCCTTTCGATCTCTCTCAGACAGCCAAGCCACATCCTCATATGTAAGTCGGCTCCGACCCTGCGCCAACGCCTGCAAATCGTTTATCGCCGAACGAACATCTCTCCCCGACCGTTCAGCGATCAGTCTCAGCGCTCTCTCGTCCGCCATAATCCCCTCGCTTGCACAAACCTTCTTCAAGCGTTTAATCACCTGAAAGATAGTGGGCTTCTTGAATTCTACGAGCAGACAATACCTTCGAAGGGTGGAGAACCGCGGGTCATACGCATGGTTGGCTATGAGCACAACTGGAAAACGCGCAGTTTTGATCGTTTCAATCACCGCTCGAACTCCACCCCGATCCGCTGTCCCCGTGATCCCGTCCAACTCATCCAACAAGATCACCCGCTTGCCACCGAACAAAGTTGTGTACTGAGAGGCTAAGCCGGCAAACCGCTGAACCGCCTCCGCAGTTCTGTAATCACTCGCGTTCTTCTCCACCAACTCCATCTTCAAGTCATACGCTAAAGCCTCAACCGCAACCGTTTTTCCAACACCAGGAGGTCCATACAAAAATGCGGCTCGCTTCTTTGGAACCCCTTTGTTCCACGAGTTTATCCAGCTGATTAGTTCTCGAATTGCCTCTTCGTTTCCCACGACTTCTGAAAGGGTTCGAGGCTTGTGTTTCACCGTCCAAGCGGCGTACACGCCCGCTAAACTCCCCTCTTCAATTCATAACCAGCCTCAGTGAGCCGAGCCAACAGGGCGCTCAGCTGAACCTCCTCGTCGGCTCCCTGAATCAAACGAAAGTCGATCTCTCCAATGGTGTCTGCCAACCTTATTTTCCACCGCTCTGGAACATCGGAACGGAAAATCTCGATGTGAATCTGGCGGATGATGTCGCTTCCCGCCAACCCATACTTCAAAATCATTTCTCTCAGCTTATCTCTAGAGCCCACAAAATCACCTTTCATAGCCAAAATAATCATTTCTCGAACGTCTGCGGGATTTGCCCTGCCCACCACGGAGTACACAGTCTCACCGTCAATTGGCTTACCAGCTGAGGCAGCTGCCTGCAACGCGTTAACCGCCCTCCGCAGATCTCCACCGCTAACCTCGAATATGGCGGTGAGCCCTGCGTCAAGCACCTTCACGTTCTCTTTTTGGATGACACGCTGCAGGTAAGCGTGCTGATCTTCCCTCGACAGATAGGTGAAACGGAAGGGGGCACACCTAGACTGAATCGGCTCAATGATCTTGCCCGAATAGTTGCAGATGAGGATGAATCGGCAGGTTTCGGTGAAGCGCTCCATGGTGCGTCTCAACGCCTGCTGAGCGTCGCGGGTCATGTTGTCCGCTTCGTCGAGAATCATGATCTTAAACGGTATCTCCCCGATTGATCTGGTTCGAGCAAAAGTTTTCACTGTTTCTCTCACCACGTTTATACCGCGCTCGTCGCTGGCGTTCAACTCCATAAGGTGCTCCCGGTAACCCTCACCATAGAGGTCATGAGCCAGACAGAGCGCCCCAGTCGTCTTGCCGGTTCCCGGCGGACCAGCGAAGATGCAGTGTGGAATGTTCCTGGCTTTGACGAAGCTCTTTAACCGCTCCACTATTTCCTTCTGGTTCACCATTTCCTTGAGGAATTTTGGGCGGTACTTCTCAGCCCACATCTCATAACTCAACCGTAAGCCTCCGAGTTTATTTAGAAAAGAAGACTACATAAATTAGTGTTTGCTCTACATGTAGCGGTGTCCCTTGCAAAACCCCTTTTTTCTAAACAGTTTCATGTATGCGCGCGCAGGTGTCATACTATCTCCATTCAGATTAATTCGCGCGTGCGCGCGATTACTCGACGAAATAGAACTAGACGACTTCATTTAGATCTATTTTTTAGGCGTTTCTTTCTTTCCATACCTTGAACACCGTGATCAATTCGCTGGTTGCCACGTTTGGTACTTCTCGAATTTTGAGCATTAGGTTCCTCATTTCGTCGAGGTCACCTGCCCCGATCTCCACGATGAGGTCGTTCGGCCCATGAATCTCGTAAACCGCGCTGACCTTTTCATTCTCAACAAGTTGGCTTGCCGTCTCCTCTAAGGAACCGGGCCTCACGTTTAACAACACGAAGCCGTGAACTTTTCTGCCTAAAGCCTCCTCGTCAACTTTTATAGTGTACCTCCTTATAATGCCCTCGTCCATCATTCTCTTCACGCGGACGTAAACTGTGGCGTCAGATATCCCTAAACCCCGGCCGACCTCTGTGAAGGGCGTACGGGCATCCCTCCTAAGGATTTCTAAAATTTTGTAATCCAGCTCGTCCAATTTCACACCAAACACACCACCAATATAATAAGATAATCCTATCTATTTATATATATTTTTACGAGCTTCTAGGAAAAGCATAAACTTTATTAAGATAATCTTATGCTAAATCCTATTGCGCTCGAGTGCTCGCGTTAAAAAAAGAGGAGAAAACCATGTCCAAGAAGAAACCAGCAAAGAAAGAGGAAGAAGAAGAAGAGGAAGAAGAAGAGGAACCTGAGGAAGAAGAGGAGTGGTAGGGTCCTGCCGATGGGTGCGCTATGAGTAGATGTGCGCGCACAACGCATAATGAGGTATGAGGGGGAGGTGACCAACATGGCCGAGAAGAAGAAGAAGCCAGCCAAGAAGAAACCAGAAGAGAAAAAAGAGTGGTAGTAGCAGCGATTGTAGCCACGCACTAGGAAACTAGAGGCGGAAACCGCCCTTTTTTTAGGCCCCATTTTTTTGAGGTAAAACTTGGAATCTGCCCTTGAGGGGTGACTGCAAATGGTTAAGTGTCCTACATGTGGAAAAGAAGTCGAAACACCGATCAAAGAGTGGAATTTAGGCAAAATTCATGTTAAGCAATACGAGTGTTGCAGAAAAAAGTTCCGGGAATACATAAGATGATTTAGGGGCTAAAGGAGGTGACATGACATGGGGCTTCTTGACTGGTTCAGGAGGAGGAGAAAAAAGAGGATAGACAAAGAGAAGGAAGTGCTCGAGCGCACGGGCAAGTTGCAAACCGAAATCGAGGAGCGTATGGAAGAAGAACCGAAGAAGAGGAAAGGGAAGAAGGAGAGTGTTTAGATGGCTACGCCTGAGCTTGCGGGAATACCGGTTCTCATATTGAGGGAGGGGCAAGTAGATCAAAGGGAAAGGAGGCCCAGCACGCTAACATTATGGCAGCCCAAATCGTAGCGGAGGCCGTGAAAAGCGCCTTGGGTCCAAAGGGCATGGACAAGATGCTCGTCGACGGCTTCGGAGACGTCACCATCACCAGCGACGGTCGCACCATCCTAGATGAAATGGAGATCGAGCATCCCAGTGGCTTATGTGATCTACAGGCTCAACGAGAAGCTTAATCTTCCGAGGTTGGTGGTTGGTTCCATGTTTCCAGATCTTGAGATACCAGCCATAATCTGGTTGTTTACAACTCGGATTCCTCATAGGTTGGTGCTTTACAGTTTGCTGGGCGCTGCCACCATCGGAACAATGCTCTCCGTAATGTTTACAGTTTTGATCTATCCACCTTTGATTAGTAGTTTCTTCAAAATTGACAAAAATAAGGTTGAAAGGAAGTGCAGATTATCTTTGGCTCTCATTTTTTCATGTCTTCTCGGGAATATATCCCATGTTTTTCTTAGATGTCATGAACCACCCAGATAACCCCATTTTCTGCGCGGCGCATAGTAAACACTTAGAAACGCATATTGAATTAGTGTTTGTTGTTAAGTGTGCTTAAATATTGTAAATTTACAAGCAAATGAAAAGCATGTCTGCGCACTAATACAAGAATTTTGGTTTAAACCCACAAGCACCAAAAACTTGTGTTAATTCACAAGCTCAATCAGAACTCATGTTTCGTCTATTATCTCCTTTAATCTCCCGTGGCACACTTCTTAAAACAATGCGCGCGCTATTTTTTCCCATAAAGGTTTATTGTGGGTGCATCCTATGTCAGGTGCGTTTACGTTTCCGTTAAAGTAGCTGTATGCTCTTGCTCGGCATCCTCCGCATATGTATTTGTCTGGGCAGTTTCCGCAACCCACTCTTTTTCCATCCACCGTGTAATCTTCTAGGTCTTCTCTTATACGAAGTTTCCAAAGAAGCGGATGGTTATCCCATATTTCTTCAAAATCATCTTTTAGTATGTTGCCCAGGACTGTGTCTTTGTTTGTTGGAAGGAAAACGCATGGTTTAATATCTCCGTTTGGTTCAACAGCGCAGTATAGGCGTCCTGCTCCACATCCACCCAGAAAGTTTGCAGCGTTTTCCACACCTTTCCTTGCCGCATAATGGGCTTCAACCATGAATTTTTCGCCATATCTCTGCGATAGCTCTTTTGTCACGCTTGCGTATTGTGGGCATGTGCTGAAGAATCTGTCGACCTTTACGTTCGAATTTCCATGTTTTAGTTCTTCCTCTTTCGCCTGTAAATATAGTCCGATTGTTTCCTTTCCAATGGTCTCAAGAACGTGAAGCCTTTCATCTGGGGTTAGGTCTAATTCAACATGGGCTTTCGCCCTTCCAGTTGGAATATAATTAAAATGTATAAATCTCACACCAAGCTGTTTAGTTAGTCCTATTATTTTATCAAGTTCGGCCATGTTATCTCTGTGCAGAGCCGTTGCTATACACGTGTCTACCCCTTCTTCCACGCAATTCTTTATCCCTTTCATTGCTCTTTCGAATGCTCCGGGTACGCCTCTAAAATCGTTATGCGTTTCTGGTGTTGCTCCATCAACGCTTATTTCTACATAGTCCACTCCAGCATCTTTGATTCTTTTTGCATTGTCCTTTGTGATGAGCGTTCCATTGGAGGCTATGCTTACGTAACCTATGCATTTCTTTGCGTAGGATGCAAGTTCGAATAAGTCCCTTCTTGCGATGGGTTCGCCGCCGCTGAAGGATAGAGCTGGCAATCCAATGTCCGCTATCCTTGAAAGGGTTTCTAATACCTGTTTTGCTTCATCTGTAGATAGTTCTGAACGTTTCTTGCCACCAACATTTTCGTAACAATGTTTACATCTCAAATTGCATTGATAAGTGAAGTTCCAAACAATTTCAAAGGGCCCAGCTGGAGTGAAGGGCACACGTACACCATATTTTTCTATACCCTTCATCATCAAGCCAAAGCCTCTGAACCAGGCTTCACCGTATTGGTTGTTTAGAAACTGCTTACGCATGAAGTTTTTATCTACGCGTAGAAAACGGCTTCCAAGCTCGTAGAAAGGCCCCGCTATTTTTCTGCTTGTATGTTGACATGTCGGACATAGGGAAACTGGTGCTCCCAAAAAATCCTTCAAAGAGTTGAGAAGCAAGCTACCGTCCTTTGGACATTCTTTGTCAAAACGGCTAATCCAGGATTTGAGTAAAGGATTAATGGTTACTGAAAACAAAGCATTCTCTACAGCGTCGATTTGCATGTAAATTCACTTTTTCAGTCATGCGCACGCGCATGTGATTTGAAAATGGAAACTTTTAAATATATGTGACTGTGACGCAACAGCAACAGTAATTCCTGATCGGTGTGGTTTATCTTACTGTGCGCGCGCATTAAAACCTTAAGAATATAAAACTTATGCCAAAACACAACATTTAACTTATAAGGCAAAAATGTCCTATCCAACAGAATTACAGAAGGAAAGGGCTCGCGGCGATGATGGGAAGAATATCAAAGCAAGAAAGTGCAAACCAATTGCGTCTTGAAAGAAAGATATTGGATAGATATGACTTACTCATCCTAAAGCGAAACCTCTGCAACGGCTGCGGCATCTGCGCTGAGGTGTGCCCAAAAGGTTCAGTAAACATGAAACCCGCGGTGATAGAAAATAGGCGACTATCCCACCTTCCCACCGTTGATATAGATGCGAAAACCTGCATCCTCTGCGGTGTGTGCGCTGTTTTCTGCCCCCTAGGCGCGTTGGAGGCTTGGGTCAACGACGAAAAAACAGCTATGTTTGTTAAAAATGAGGCTATTCCACAAATGGTCAAAACTATTGAGGTTGCCCAGGAGATGTGCAAGCCTGATTGTGGGGTTGAATGTGAGAAGAGCTGCCCGAGAGAAGCGATTAAGGTAGCGGTTCAAAGAGAGAACGATCAGGTTCAAAAAATTCTCAGCGTTCAGGTTGACAAAGACCTTTGCTTTTATTGCAAAGTCTGTGAATATGCCTGTCCCTACGGGGCGATCAGCGTCGACAAATTCTTGGAGGGCTCAGTTGCGATCGAGACAGAGAAATGCCCAAAAGACTGCCAGGTGTGTGTAGACATATGCCCAAGCAAAGCGATAGCAGTCACGGGAAAGGGGAAGGTCGAGTTGTCTCAGGAATTCTGCGTCTATTGCAAAGCCTGCCAAAACGTCTGTCCAGAAGAGGCGATTCACGTCACCGTCGACAGGGTCTCGCATACGCCTATAACGTCTGCGTTCTGGATCACTCTTCTAGAAAAATTTGCTTCCTACCAAGTGGCTACGAAGGAGCTGGCCGCCAAGTCTAGGACCAAACAAGGGTCAATTATTAAAAGCTTGATGTAATAAGTTAGAGAGAGGTGTCTAGGATGCAGCGAAAGTTTATTGTTTCAGATCCCGAAGAATGCACTGGATGCAGAATCTGCGAGTACGTTTGTTCAGCGGTGAAGGAAAACGGATTTAATCCGTTGCTTTCCCGCATTCGGACGATACGGATAGAGCCAACCTTCAACATGTCCATCGCCTGCCGCCTCTGCGAAGACCCAACATGCGTCAAAGCTTGTCCGAAAAAGGCTCTTTATAGGGATGAAGAAACGGGCATAATTAGGTTGGATGAAGAAAAATGCAACGGTTGCGCGTGGTGCATTGAAACATGCGAATTCGGCGTGATCGCGTTGCACCCCACCAAGAAGACCATGATCGTTTGCGATCTCTGCGACGGAGAACCCAAATGCGTCTTATACTGTCCGAAAGAGGCTTTATCCCTCAAGACACCTGAAGAGATATCGCAAAAAACTAGGAAAAAAGCAATCAAGACGATAGTGCCCGAGACCGCTGGATAGCTACTGCTCCTCTATTCTTCTGTACACTACGAGCCTCCACCTCTTACGTAGTCATCGATAGAAGAGGCTGCTTTCCTACCAGCAACGATCGCTTCGATCACGGTTGCCGGTCCGGACACCACGTCTCCGCCGGCAAATATCCCAGGCAGACTTGTTTCTAGGGTTATTGGATCCACGGTTATGGTGTTCTGTCGGGTAACCTCGATTCCCTTGGGCAGGACGGAGGGGTCAGGCGACTCGCCGATAGCAAGTATCATTGTGTCCAGTTGGATGGTGAACTCCGAGTTCTCGATGGGTATTGGTCGTCTTCTACCGCTCTCGTCGGGTTCTCCCAATTCCATTCGCATACACTCTAGGGCAACAAGTCGACCATCCTTACCCAAGATTTTCTTCGGCGCTACCAAAAACTGAATCTTCACACCTTCCCTTTCGCCATGTCTCGCTTCCCAAGGGTTCGCCGGCATCTCTTCCCTCGACCTTCGATACAGGATGGTGACTTCTTTGGCTCCCAGTCGCAGGACGGCTCTGGCGGCGTCGATGGCCACGTTTCCGCCGCCTATGACCGCCACCCTAGGTCCCAGTTCAACTTTCTTTCCCATGCTTACCTCTCTTAACAAGTCGATGGCGTGCATGACACCCTTCAGCTTCTCGCCCTCAATACGGAGTTTCCGGCTTTTTGGAGCCCCAGTTGCGATAAATATTGCTTTGTAGCCGTCTTTCAAGAGCCCGTTGATTGTTAGGTCCTTGCCCACTGTCACGTTGGTTCTGATTTTCACACCTAAGCATTTTATACGTTGGATTTCGGTGTCAAGCACCTTTCTGGGCAACCGAAATTCTGGAATTCCCCACCTTAACATTCCACCGGGCTCGGGTAGAGATTCAAAGACCGTGACTTGGTATCCCTTTCTCGCCAACTCGTAGGCAGCCGTGAGTCCGGCTGGACCGGAACCGATTACAGCTATTTTTTCTCGACGCTTTTTAGGTGTGGGAACTGCCTTCTCTGGCCTCACCTTGAGTTCATAGTCAGCGACGTAACGCTCAAGGGTTTCAATAGCCCCTGGAATGTCAACTTTGCCGAAACAGACTAGGCCGCAAACTCCAGGAAATGGGATTTCCCTTCCAATTGTTTCTAAGGCTTCGCTAAACCTGCTTATGTAGTTTCGTTCAGTGGCGATGTTCCTTGTTAACAAGAAAATCTCTGGCAGATTCAAACCTTGAGGGCATCTTTTGTAACATCGATCGCACCATGCGCACAGCCAGGGTTCAGCTTCAGTTATGGCTCTCTCTAAATCCCTTGACACTGTCTGGAGGAGTATTCTTGGATTGTAGTGTTTCGAGATTATCTTCACGACAGGGCAACTCGCGGTGCAGATACCGCACTCAAAACAATGCTCTAGCTTCTCGGAGTCTAACAGCTTCCCCATGGCGTCTTCCGAGATTTTTGTTGGTTCTTGCATCAAGAGTCTTCCACCAACGAATAGAATCTATACATACACCAACTCTAAGATAAAAAAATATATGTAATTCGATTTCATTCAGTTTGCTCTCCAGATATCGACAATTGAAGTGAGTAGAATGGCTGAGACGCAAGCCCAATCTGGCGACATTCGAATAGGTGTGTACGTGTGTCACTGTGGTCTAAACATAGCTGGCTCTGTGGACTGTGAAGAAGTGGCGAAATTTGCGGCTACCCTCCCCCACGTTGTGCTTTCAAAAGATAATCGATACACCTGCTCAGATCCGGGTCAGGAACTCATTAAAAAAGACATTAAGGAACACAAGTTGAACCGTGTGGTCGTAGCGTCATGTTCACCCCGCCTTCACGAGCCCACCTTTAGACGGACGTGCGAAGAGGCTGGATTAAACAAGTATCTTTTCGAGATGGCTAACATCCGGGAACACTGCAGTTGGGTGCACCTATATGAGAAAGGTAAGGCTACGGAGAAGGCTAAAGATCTGGTTCGGATGGCTGTTGCGAAGGCGGCTCTGCTTCAACCTCAAGAGGAGCTTGTGGTCCCCGTAACCAGAAAAACCTTGGTCATAGGCGGAGGTGTCGCAGGTATTCAAGCAGCTCTGGACTTAGCTGACACTGGCTACAAGGTGTATCTTGTGGAGAAGGAGCCAAGCATAGGCGGGAGGATGGCTCAGATCGACAAGACGTTTCCAACCATGGACTGCTCCATATGTATTCTCGCTCCGAAGATGTCAGACGCTGGCAGGCACCCAAACATCGAGTTGTTAACGAACAGCGAGGTCACCGAGGTCAAGGGTTACATCGGAAATTTCGAGGTCAAAGTATTGAAGAAACCACGATACGTAACTGAAGATTGCACCGGGTGCGGTGACTGTTCAAAGGTTTGTCCTGTGATTGTTCCAAACGAGTTCGATGTTGGTCTAGCAGCGAGACATGCAATTTATTTGCCATTTCCTCAAGCCGTGCCGTCTACCTAC
>JAOUMI010000104.1 GCA_029881555.1 Candidatus Bathyarchaeota archaeon
GTTCTCCAGCCACGACGCCCCGAGCGATCACGGGGTTGAAAGGCTGTATCTCGCGGATAGAGCTGACTTGTCGTAGGTGGGCGTCGGTTCCATGGTTTGTGCGGAAGATGACCCACCTTTCGATTGGTTCTTGGGAACGAACTATCTCATGGGCTTGTTTGACGACTTCCGGTTTTTCTCCTCGGATGCCGTACAGAATCGGGTCGGGTCCTCTTGGGGTGATGAGGATTCGTTGCTTCTCTGGATCAATGTTGTTGAAGGTTAGAGGAGAGGTTTTTTCGTCCATCTCCGCAACAGATGAGGCTTGAATTCTTCTGGGTGTTCCGCGGTTTTGGGGTGTTCGGTAAGCTATGACCTCGTAGGTGTGATCGCCCTCCAAGGTTTCGCCGATTGCGGCTAGGCCTCCGATGATTCCACGTCCCTTCTTGAAGCCCACCACCTCTACCTTAAACTTTTTAGTGAGCTTGAGGGCTTCTTCCATCTTTACGATGCCCTGTATGGTTCGTTTGGCAAAGGTTTTGAGCTCGCTGGGTACATGGTTGTGAAAGAAGAAGACGGCACCGGGATCCGTGCCGACGTAGTCTAGATCGGAGTTTTTTTCGACAGCGTCAACTACCGTTTCCACGATTTCTTCCGTGAGATCCTCATCATATTGGATTCTTAGGCAGAGAGCGCCGTTGCCGCGGGTTTTCCAGGGAACGTTGGGGTTGAGTCTAACGAGGTTTGGGTAGTCTATGAACGAAACGCCTAGCTTGCACAGTTTTTCTACGAGAAGAGCGGCTATGTAGGTGGTGCATCCCATTCTGGGGGAGTCGGTGTCGTCGAATCCTATGTGCATTGTGGTCATGGTGAGGGCTCAACCACGTCATGAAACGTATCGTGAGAATAAGAACTTTCACCCGTTGAGTGGATTGGCGTGCAGAAAAAGGAGTGGGGGTTTATGTTCCTTCAACCACAATCATGGTTAGGGAGGATCTCACCTTGTTTAGTCGTCGTATACGCCATGTTACGATGTCCTTGAGTTTGTCCATGCTCTCAGCTTTGACTTTCGCGACGATGTCGTAGACGCCGTAGACGATGTAGGCTTCGTCCACCCCCTCGACGCCCGTAAGCGATTTAAGAATCTCCTCTTCCGAGCCGATTTCAGCGTTTATAAGCACAAAGGCTGTAGGCATATGTGTTCCCTCTCTGGCTTTATGATTAGTTTGACGCCCTAAATAATTTTCTGTCAAAAACATGCATTCTGAGTACTGAGTTTAAAGCTGTTTTCAAAATTCATAAATAACATAAGCGTTCACTAATACCAATTACAAGCGAAAGAGGCATCTGCGATGTCGGCTTACTTGAAGAGAGGAATAGTGGTTTGGATACTGGGTTTCATAACGTTTCTGGCAGCTTTGAATACGCTCTATGCGATAATGCTGGAGGCACTGGAATCCCCTAACTCTGCCATTCAACTTTACATCATAAGCGACATAACGAAACTACTACTGGGGACGCGAGAGATACAGGCGATAGCCTACTTCTGGACATCCACAATATTAACATGCGCCTTTCTAGGCGTCACGGCCATCGTTGCAAACCGCAAGGCACCACTGGACCCAGCCCTGGTCAGAATGTTTGTCAAACTGGACGGAAACTTGACGGCTAACCGAAAGACACTGAAAGACGGGTTGCAAGAGAACAAAAAAATGGTGGAAACCGCACGGATAGATTTGCTCGAGGGACTGGACGGCAACAAGAAGGCCAGTGAAAAACTTCTCGGCAACACTAGAAAAGAAGTGATGGACGGGCTGGAAATGCAGGGTAAAACGATTCAAAGTGTTCGTGAAGAGCTGCTCTCTACGATTGAAAAAAGCGTCGGCAACGTCAGGAAAGAAACGTTGGCTGCGCTGGGAAAGCAGAGCGGAGCGATACAAAAGATGGAGCGCCTAAACAAGCGGAGTGCCGAAACGATAGAGAAGCAGTTGGCGGAGCTGGCTGACATGAGAACTAGACTGGAGAGGATGGAGAACGAGTTCACGCCACCTCAACCGAAGTTGACGAGCCTACACAAGCCAGAAGATGTGAGGGGCATCGGACCCCGTCTGGCAGGAGAGCTCAGGGCTATGGGGATAAAAAGTGTGAGTGAACTGATAACCACGGACCCGGCAACCATCGCGGAAAAAACTCGAGTGTCGCGAGAGATGGCTAAACAACTGCAGGCAACGGCGCAGCTGATGATGGTTCCTGGAGTGGACGAAAACGATGCGGAGCTGCTTAAAGAGGCGGAGGTTTTCACCATAAGAGAGCTGGCAGAGCAAGACCCAGTTCAGCTCAGTGGAAAGATAAGAGAAGTTGCCAAGACCTATGTGGAACAGGGGAAGATCACTGAGAGCGAGAAACCAACCTTTGAAGAAGTCTTGTCTTGGGTAAAACTTGCAAAGTACTAGCGTGTGTCACTGTCGTTTCCACCCTTAAATATTCCATTTCGCTGATTGTATTAGAGAAGAATAGGCGGACTGAGAGATGGCGATAACGAGTAGGGAGATGCGCGCGCTCGAGGTGAACTCTGAGTACTTCGGCGTTTCGAGATTGCAACTGATGGAAAACGCGGGGCAAAGGGTTGCCGCCGAGATAGCTTCGCGTTTTAAACCCGAAAAGGCAAGCATCGCTGTTTTTTGCGGTTTGGGTGGAAACGGGGGAGACGGTTTCGTTGTGGCTCGCCACCTCAATTGCTTGGGCTTTAGGGTGGAGGTGATGCTTGCTGGAAGGTCTGAGAGCATTGTGGACGAGGAGGCTCGGAAGAACTGGTTTGCTCTACAGCCTCTAAAAGATGTGGTCACTATCCATGAGGTTTATGATTCGTCGCTTATCCCAAAAGTCGAAGCCGAGGTTTTGGTGGACGCCCTGCTGGGCATAGGGTTGAAGGGAGCTCCGCGTCCGCCTGTCATGCAGTTGGTTAGGAAGATCAACGAAACTAAGGCTTTTCGTGTTTCGGTGGATGTGCCCACTGGGATCAACTCTGATTCGGGTGATGTCTTGGGCGAGGCTGTTAAAGCTGATCTTACGGTTACTTTTCATAAGGTGAAGCCGGGGCTGACTAAAGCGAAGGAGTTCACGGGTGAGCTGGTTGTTGTAGACATAGGGGTGCCGCCTGAGTTTGAGCGGTTTGCTGGTCCCGGCGACGTTTCGCTGGTTGTTAGGTCTCGTGCCCTTGGGGCTCACAAGGGAGATTTTGGCAGGCTCTTGGTGGTTGGTGGAAGCGAGGTGTTTTCGGGTGCTCCTGCTCTGGTGGCGCTGGCTGCTC
>JAOUMI010000105.1 GCA_029881555.1 Candidatus Bathyarchaeota archaeon
AGTGCCCCTTGTGTCGATACGTCTTACACTCCATCAGTGTAGGACCCTTTCCGCTCCTCGCCCTCTCAACAGCCTCACGCGCAGCCTCATAAACCGCCATCACGTCGTTTCCATCCACAACCACGCCGGGAATGCCGTACGCTGTCGCCCGATCCGCCACGTTTTCTATCGCCATGACTATCGACTGACGGGTTCCCATGGCGTAAAGGTTGTTTTCACAGACAAACAGAACTGGAAGCTTCCAAATTGCAGCCATGTTGATTCCCTCGTGAAACGTCCCCTGATTGGAAGCGCCCTCGCCGAAGAAACACGCCACAACTTGGTCTGTTTTCCTCAGCCTGATAGACAGCCCTGCACCAGCGGCAATAGGGAGTCCAGCCCCCACAACGGCGGTGGCGCCCAGCATGCCGATGCTGAAGTCTGCAATGTGCATGGAGCCTCCCTTGCCGCTACAGTAGCCTGTTTTCTTGCCCAAGATCTCCGCCATCACTCTCTTCAGTTGGGCACCCTTGGCTATGCAGTGGCCGTGTCCACGGTGGGTACTCGTTATGTAGTCGTCACTTCTGAGGTTGGCACAGACCCCAGCCGCCACCGCCTCCTGTCCAGCGTAGAGGTGGATGGTTCCGGGGACAAGGTTCTCGCCGTACAAGTCATAAACCTTCTCTTCAAAGCGCCGGATCTCCAGCATCTTCCTGTAAACTTCAATCATTTTCCCTTTTTCCAGCGTCAATCCGTCTTCCTCCCGAGAAAAACTACCCTAGAGAAATCAAGTTACCTTATATAAAATCATTACGAGGAAGATGCGAACTGTCATGCTTCGTTGTGTTTTGGTGTGCGCAAACTTTTATAAAGTGTCGAATGTATCAATACTCTAGATATATGTCTGGAGCAGTACATATTGTACAGACGTATAAAACCAAAACTGTTCAACATAACTACACGAAGCCTTAAAGTCAAGGTTAAGATAGTGAAACCAAAAGCCCCGAGCAAGCCTAAAAAAGAGAAGAGGAAGTCTCTCCGAGCAAAGTGCCTGCACCTACGCTCTGACAAAACTTGTGCAATGATGACCAAAGAAGGTTTAAACGGCAACCTCTCCGACTTCGACATCAAACACTTTTGCAAAGGCAACCCCATTCTTTGCTACTACTTCCGGATGCCTCATCCAAAAAAGAAGTAAATCACTTAAACATTTCTTTATAATCCAGAGTGTTAATAAAGAAAACTTTAATGCTAGCCCATGAAAGGTGAGAAGACAAGCGCTAAAGCTTAACTTGTTTGAGTGATGGCTACAACAGGGCTATGGGTTGATGAGAGTGCGTGGTCAAGTGGTCACCCGAAAAACCGTTTTGCTGATCACTCTTGTTCTTAGCACAGCGTGGCTCCTCGGACCTGCCCCATCCAAGTCCATCGAGCTCAACCAAGAGTTTCTGAAGTACAGGCTTAGAGCACCCTACGTGAGCAACCTCACACACACCATTCAAATCCACAACTTTGGGCCCTCAGAAACGACGGACGTGCAGCTTTATGTTCCGATTGTTCAAAACGAAACTGCCCGACACTTCGCGGTGATCAACAGGGTTTCGCCGGCGCCACAAAAGTTTTTGAAAGACAACGGGAACGCTTATGCCTACTGGAACGTTGAAGCGGTTCCGGCGGGACACAATCTCACGGTAAGCATAAACTATCAAGTTTTGGCTTTCAATGTCGATTTCTCTGTAGATTCCAGTCTCGTTGGCACATATGACGAAGACTCTGTTATCTATCATGAACACACGGCACCTGAGGAGTTAATCGAGTCGAATCACACCCTCATAGTTTCAACCGCTGAGAACGTGGTTGGAGAGGAAGAAAATCCCCGTGAGATGGCTTTGAGAATCTACGATTTTGTGGTTGACAGGTTAACGTACGAAGCTCAATCTGAGGAGATGGGAGCCCTCTGGGCGTTGCAAAACAGAAGGGGAGACTGCTCTGAGCATTCTTACCTTTTTGTAGCTCTCTGCAGAGCCGTGGGAATCCCCTCAAGGGTTGTCACGGGCTTCGCCTTCAGCACTTACATTGAGTCATCGTCGGAAGGTCACATGTGGACTGAGTATTATCTGGAAAACTATGGTTGGGTGCCCACTGACCTAAGCTGGAGCCTTTTTGAGGAGATAGACAGTCGCCACTTTGCCTCCCTCTGGGGCGCGTGTAAAATAACTGAGCATGCCTCTTACGCCAATTACTACGTAACCTACAAGGGCAACGCTCAGCTGGAACCTCGGCAAACGGTACAAACGCGCAGAATCTCAATCAACGTTTTAGACGAGTTCCCCTTTACTCAAACCGTCTACGACACGATCTCAAAAATCCAAGAGGCCGAGCTAACAGTCGGGTTGGCGGAAGCTACGGGAACACGATTCCTTTTCCCCTCAGACTCTTATGCAGCAAAAGAAGCCTTAGTCGAAGCGGACCTCTACCTTCAAGAAGCAGTGGAAGCCTGGACCAGCCAACCCTATTCTGCTCAGGCATGTGTACAAACGGCACGTGAAAAGGCAGAGGAGGCTACGAGACTGGTGAGAGACGCCATCTTGAAAACCGTTGGCATTGCTGTTGTTGTCCCCGTAATCGCTGTCACAGCCGTCGCGGTCTTGGTTGTGAGACATCGAAGAAAGGAAGTGGCGTGTTCTCTTGGGGAAGAAACTGGACAGGAATGGATCACTTAAAAGAGTTGATTATTTTTTCAGCGATCAGGATGGATGCAGCTCTTTGGGCTTCTCTGGTTTGCGCACCTATGTGGCAGGTGCAGACAACGTTCGGCAACCCTATCAAGGATAGATCTGTGGGTGGCTCTGTTTCGTGAACGTCCAGTGCGGCTCCCCCAAGCTTTCTGGACTGCAACGCTTCTAAAAGGGCTTTCTCATCAACGACGGCGCCCCTCGAAGTGTTGATGAGGAAGGCTCCATATCTCATGAGTTGAAGCTCCTTCGCACCAATCATGTGGTGGGTTTGGTGGGTTAAGGGAACGTGAATGGTAATAATGTCGCTCCTTTGAAGTAGCTCTGGGAGCGGAATGAATTCTCCTTCGAGTTCCCTCAGCAACTCGGGTTTCGGAGGGGTTCGCTTTGTGATCAGTATCTTCATTCCAATAGCCTTTGCGGTTCTTGCCACCCTCTCACCGACGTTTCCCAGTCCGACGACACCGAGAGTTTTGCCCTTCAACTCCCAGCCCTCCAGTTTCTTTTTGATCCATTCTCCCCCCTTTATTGCCCGATCTGCGAGGGAGATGTTGCGTGCCAGGCAAATCA
>JAOUMI010000106.1 GCA_029881555.1 Candidatus Bathyarchaeota archaeon
CCTTCTAAGTTTGGGGACATACGTGTCTGCTTTAACATTCTGCTTACGGCTGGACTTTGGCGGAGCATGAAGGAAAAACACGGATCGACCGCGACCACTTCATCAAGGCAACAAAAACAATACAACACACAATATAGCTACACATATTCTACAGAAAAAAGGAGAATTGCAGGGGACAACCCAAGCAACATTGATATAACATCAATATCGGGAATTCATAAAACAGAAAACGAAGACAACCAGAACATTTCAGTTATGGATGATTTCTTGGATTCATACAGCAAGAAAACTACGAGACGCCATTTTTGAGATTGAGTTTCTAAATGTGAGAAATGCGGAAAAAATTACAAGCAGTAGGCTTGAATAGGTCTTCTTCCCTATTGTATATCAAATTGAAATAGCCGTATTGTATACGGGACTTCGGAGGATATCTCCAGACTTAGCGTAAAAGAGTGTTTAGATAGGTTTATATCTGCATGGAGCCGTTTCCGAGCGTGTGGTTTGTTCCCTAAGCTGATTAATGCCTCTCTGACTCGAACGTTTTTCCGTAGCTTTTTACAGAATTTTTCAGCTCGGCTAGATAGGAGAACCCTATAGCTCAACGAGCTTCGAACCAGGTTTCAAGGGTTACTTTTCCTTTGGCTTCTCTCAAACCTTCGCTCATTTTCTTGAGGGCTTTTCGCACCCGTTCCTCGGAGAAATCTCTTTCCCGGCATAGAAAGTCCACCACTGCTTCGGCGTCGGGGTTCTTTCCATGTGATTCTGTAGTTGTCAGTGACCTTTGGGAAGAGGAAGACTTCGTATTCTTTCAGGTTCAACGGGGAACTCTGCCTCTTTTAATGTTGGCAGCACTTTTTCTAATGTTCCGTGCTGCTGTATCCTCACTTCCGCCTCCTGTTCCTCACGCCTCTCCGAGCCACCCGGCGCATGTAAGACTCAACCTCTTCCGCGGTTAACATCCTAAACCTTCTAGTTTCAGAAGGAATCACCGCTATACTAACCGCCAACTTCTTTCCCTGAACCTCAGTGGCTTTGACAAGGCACTTTACAGCGAGCATAATAGCCTCATTAAGTTTCAACCCTTCACGGTATTCCTCACCCAGAATAGCCTCCGCCACTTCGCGCCCGTAGCCCAACGCGACGGCTCTGTAACCCCGGTAGAAGCCACTCGGATCAGTGGCAAACAATCTGTTTCCAGTTTTATCCACACCGCCAAAAACAATTGAGACACCAAAAGGCCTTACCCCATCATGCTGAGTATATAGTTGTTTTATGTCTCCGATGCGTTTCGTGAGAACCTCTATATCTATGGGCTCGTCGTATGTCAACATGTTGATCTGAGCGTCGATCCTCGCCTGATCGATGAGAATCCGAGCGTCAGCAACCAAACCAACAACAGCTGCCCCAAGGTGAACATCAACCTCATAGATCTTCCAGCTGAAGCCGAGACCCTGCAAATCCGTTCGGACGCCCTCTTCCGCCCCCAAAACGATTCCCTCGAGGCAGGAAACCCCCACCACTGTTGCTCCACTGTTCACCGCTTCAAGGGCGTACTCGACCTGCAGGAGGCGCCCTTCCGGGGAAAACATGGTAACCTGATCGTAGGTTCCGGGTTCTGCAAACATGACAAAAACCCCTGCTTCGCCTTGAAACTAACCTAGCTCCTGATCAGAACCTCGCTCTCCTCCAGCCTTCGCCGAAGATTTTCCACAGCCTCGTAGATTTCCCCCTCCTTCTTGGCACCCGCACAGACGATCTTGCCATTTGAGAAAATCAGGAAGACAACGTTTGGACTTTTCATTCGATAGATCGCAGCTGGAAACTGCTCCGGCTCGAATATGATCTTATCGTCCATCCTGTCGTACAGGTACAGCCTATCGAGATCGATGACCCCGTTGAGGACACCCGAGGCGACGATGTTCGTGATCTTGATCTCCGGTTTCTCCGCGACACTAATGCCTCCCCTCTTCAGCTTCTGAACAACGGTTAAAATCGCCTTCCTCGCCTCGTCCTCGCCCTTGCCTCCAGTGCAAACCATCTTTCCCGTCTTGAATATGAGCATGGTCGTCTTGGGCTTCTTCAACCTGAAGACGAGGCCCGGAAAACGCCCCTTAAACTCGGCATCCCAAGGGAAAGCGTCAGCTATCACGTTCAGGTCGAAAGATTGATTGAAGGTCACTGATGCCACCACGTTCTGAATCCGAACCGTCAAGGGCTTTCGTCCTGACATGCTTGAAGCTGCCGAGCGACTGTGCTCTCCATTAATCCCTGATCGCCTCAAGTGTGCTCATCACGTTCCAAAGCTTCACCCTAGTATAGGGTGGCATGTTGTAGTCCTGCAGAACATCGTCTAGAAGGGATATAGCGTTTGACGCCCTCACCGCCGGGGTGTACTCCGTCACCTGCAAAGCACCCATCGACTCCTCAGCGGCTCTCCTTATGTTCCGGGGAGTAGCGGTGTCCTCGGAAACCTGCTCAAGAATGACCAACGCCTGTTTTATCCTCTCCTCATATTCCATCAACTTCTTTTTACGCGCCATACAAAATCCTCCGTTGCCACGCGGGCGATGCTCCAATTACCTGCTGGGATTTCCGCATTTCTTGGCGAGTCAGCTCCAACCACATATCCTCCTCAGGCACTCATTATACAAAACTCTACCACTCCTCTCACCCATTCTTCACTCACCAACTCGCTTGCCTGAGTTCCTCACGTTAACATAACGGGGAGGCTCCGGAAGCATTATAGCAGCCTGAGGAGACTTCTTTTCCGTCTCTGTTTGGCTTGTCTTCTCTGAAAGCATGCTGGATAACTTGTTTCTAACAGCTTCAAGATCCCCTTTTTCGGCTTCAGCTCGTTTTAAACTCTCTTGCAGCATTTCGATGGCCGACTGGTACGATTTTTCCTCGATCTCGCCAATTTCGTGTTCAACCTCTAAGTGCAACACCGCTAGGCGGAGTTCCATGACCTGTTGGCTACACCTAACAACCTCTTTATCCAAACTTTCTACGGTTGTTTGAGCATCCGCTTTCAACTGATTCAACGCGTTTTCAAAATCCTTGTGAAAGCTGTTAAACATCTCCGACGAAATATTCTTCCTTTCCCAAAGCCCGCTCAACGCCTGGTCTTTTCGGCAGATCAAAGGCATTTCGTCGCAAAGAGTCTCCGCCCTCTGTCTAGTCGGTGACAGAAGCGTAACGCCTTCATCATCAATCATAAACTGGCCACTCGGATAGCGGAAGAACTCTCCATCCTCACGCGCAACAAAAACTCCGCT
>JAOUMI010000010.1 GCA_029881555.1 Candidatus Bathyarchaeota archaeon
GGGCCCGTAGCTCAGCACGGTTAGAGCGCCAGGCTCATAACCTGGTGGTCGCTGGTTCAAATCCGGCCGGGCCCACCAACATCGCCTCTTTTCTTAAAAAGGGTGGGTAGCCGTTATCCTAGGGCCCAATCCAGCCTCGAACTGATCACCGAACACTCAAAACATAGGAGACCTTAGTGAGTTTTTCGGCTCCGCCCTCTTGTACGAGCACGGTGTCTTCTATCCGCACGCCTCCAAACTTGACGATGTAGATTCCCGGCTCTACCGTGACTACGTTTCCAACGCTAAGCTTGTCCTTACTTCCAGGCCTCAAAGTAGGCGGTTCGTGAATGTCAAGCCCGATGCCATGGCCTAGGCTGTGAACAAAATACTCGCCGTATCTCTCCCCTTCAATCAGTCCCCTAGCAACAGCGTCCACGTCACTCGCCTTCACTCCCGCTCGAATGCTCTGGAAGGCTCTTTCCTGAGCCTCTCTCAAAACCTCGTGAATTCTCGCCTGCTTAGACGAGGGTCTCCCGACGGTCACGGTTCTCGTCAAATCAACTCGATAATTTTGATATTTCGCTCCTATGTCGAGCACCACCAAGTCCCCTTTCCTAATCTTTCGGTCAGTGCACCCTCCATGTGGATAGGCTGAGCGAACTCCAGAGGCAACTATTGTGTCGAAGGCAATCCCCCATGAGCCTAATCTCCTCATGGCGTACTCGATCTCAGCCGCCACCTCGTGTTCTCGCAGTCCCGGTCTAACAACTTCGAAAGCTGCCTTCATGCCTTCGCCGGTTAATTCAGCTGCCCTTCTCATGTGCCTCAGTTCTGTTTCATCCTTCACACTGCGAAGCTCCCAGACCAGTTTGCCTTTGGCCTTCAGCTCAACACCCTTCAAAGCTTTGGCGAGCTCCAAGTAGACGGACGCACTTAGGGTGTCGAAGCCCACGCGCCCGAGCTTTAAGACTTCAACCTCATCCGCAACCTTTTTGTCCGCGTCCTCACCCGTCTTCACGAGTTCAACCTTGCAGTCCCTAGCTGTTTCCTTTGCCTCCTCATAGTTAACTCCGTAAACGTAGAGAACATTCTCGCCTTCCCTCGGGACAAGCACCCTCGCCCCGCCCAAGAAGCCGGTGAAATAAAGGATGTTGGTGTCATCTGCGATGATGTACCCGTCCAGTTTCTCCCTTTCAAAAAAGCCCTTTAAAGTGTTAACTCTGCTCTTCAATGTGTCCTCCTCATCGTTTCAAGGCATTTACGGGCTTGAAACTATAACCTTTGTGTTGGTTTACCGTTATCCTCCGCTCATGAGTGTCATGAGGATGACGCTGTCTCCCTCGTTTAGTCTTGTCTCCACCCCGTGAAGTTGACCTATCAAAACGCCGTTAACGGTGACAACAAACCCTGTTTTAACGTCTTTTAGACCTGGTTCGTAGACCTCTTTTTTGAAGGGTTCACCGTAGATTCCGGCGATTTTGTTTAGAAGGTCCGAGAGTAGGGCTCCCTCTCTGAGTTCAAACTCGTCTTCTCTTTTCTTGAGCATGTTTTGGATGAAACCTAGGTAGTGAACCCTAACCTTCATCTTTCGCCCGCATCCTTCTTCAGGGTATTTTGGGAAAACTAAATAAATATCTATTTCTATTTTGAAATATCTCACTAAAATGAATCACGATCTGTTGGAGGAGCAAGATTGAGTTACACTAAACGAATACTGCACGTAGACTTAGAAACTGGAAAAACCGAAATTGAACCCTTGAAGGAAGAAATGGCTAAGAAATACATCGGAGGCATAGGACTCGGAATGCGCCTATTTCTCGACAACTCCAAGCCGGGTGTCGACCCCTTCAACCCTAAGAACCCCATTATCTTCGCCACAGGACCCCTCAGCGGTACCATGGCGCCCTCAGCAGGAAACGGCTACGCCGTAGTTTCGAAATCACCTCTGACTGGAATAATAGCTGAATCCAAGGCTCACGGTTTCTTTGGAGCTGAATTAAAACGAGCTGGCTACGACGCAGTTATCTTTACAGGCAAATCTGAAAAGCTGGTGTACGCATGGATTGACGACGACTCTGTCCAACTAATGGACGCCCAGCATCTAAAGGGAAAGTCACCCCATGATACAGAGAAGGCCATAAGAGAAGAATTAGGCGATTTTTACATCCGTGTGTCGGCCATCGGTGAAGCGGGAGAAAAACTTGTTCGAATAGCGTCCATCATAAACGATGAATTCAGAGCTATCGGAAGAACCGGTATGGGCGCTGTTATGGGATCTAAAAACCTTAAGGCTGTTGCTGTTCGCGGAACAAACGATGTGAACGTAGCAAACCCCGAAGAGTTTACAGAATTCATAAGAATAATACACGAACGCATGAAAGGGCCCGCTACAAGAAAATATAGAACTTTAGGGACACCCGAGAACGTTCTTGTCCTCAATGCCATAGCAGCCTTACCCACACGGAACTTCACTCAGGCCACATTTGAAGGCGCTGAAAAAGTTAGCGGGGAATACTTGAACGAGCGCTACATCAAGAAAATTATTGGATGCGCAACGTGTGGCATGCGTTGCGACCACATCGGAGTGGTTCCTGAAGGACCATACAAAGGAGCCACTGCGAGGGTGGAATTCGAATGTTTATGGGCGCTTGGACCAAACACCGGTGTCGATCGCTTAGATGCTATCATCGAAGCAATTTATCAATGCGACTATTATGGCATGGACGGCATATCCGCGGGCGTCATCGTGAGCTTTGCCATGGACTGTTACGAGAATGGAATTCTGACGAAAAAAGACACTGAGGGTTTAGATCTTCGATTCGGCAACGCCGAAGCCCTAGTAGAGACGATAAAGAGAATGGGCTCTCGGAAGGGGTGGTTAGGAGACGTACTCGCAGAGGGAAGCATGAGGGCTGCGGAAAAAATTGGTAAGGGAGCGGTGAAATATGCCAATCATATTAAGGGACTGGAGTTGCCAGGCTACGAGCTCAGAACATTGAAAACCGCTGCCTTGGGATTTTCTGTTTCCTTCCGTGGAGCTTGCCATCTCCGATCTGGAGCTTACTCACCTGACGTGAAGGGAAAGGTTGACCGCTTCAAAATAGAAAAGGGGCGGGGAAAGATAGTCATGGACGGCGAAGACGTATACAATGTTGTCGACTCGCTTATCTTGTGTAAGTTCTCAAGAGGCGTATTCTACGAGGGACTCAATGAAATGGCGAAATACTATACTTTAGCCACGGGTATCGAGATGACCGCTGAGGAGCTTGGAAAAGCTGGCGAAAGAATAAACAACTTAGCGCGAGTCATCAACATCCGAGAGGGCAAGGGAACAAGGGAATACGATACTTTACCGCCAAAAATAATGAGCGTGCCAGTACCCGACGAAGGAGTTGCAAAGGGAGCCTACGTCAACCAAAAAGAGTTTGACATAGGCCTAGACGACTACTACGAGGTACGCGGATGGACGAAGCAAGGCATCCCGACCGTGGAGAAACTCAAGGAACTAGGCATGAGCGATCTCGTTCCCATCGTAAAGAAAAAGATCGGGTCACAGACTCCAAAGAAGAAGAGAAAAGGAGGGAAATAAGCATGGCCTCGATTCATGAAAAGAAGTTTGTCTCCGGAGACCCCGCTAAATGCGTTGGCTGTTGCGTTTGCGAATACGCGTGTTCAATGGAGCAGGAAAAAACCTACAATCCGACGAAATCTCGAATACGCGCTGTGCGCCTAAATCCCTTCGTGAACCTAGCAGTTGCATGCAGACTCTGCGAAGAAGCACCATGCGTAGCCGCTTGCCCACGAGACGCGCTTGAGCAGTCCCAACAAACAGGCATCATCATAATTGACGAGGACAAATGCAACGGCTGCGGCTGGTGCATCGAAGCTTGCGACTATGGCGCCATTCAGCTACACCCAGAAACAAAAAAGGTGTTTGTATGCAACCTTTGCGACGGCGAGCCTAAATGCGTGGAATGGTGTCCAGAAGAGGCTTTGGAATTCACAACGAAAGACCTTCTTGCGCAAAAGGCGAGGATTGCCATCGTAAAGAAGCTGTTCCAAGAAGCCCTGAAAGCGCCGACCTAAAGCGGATTCGAAGCTTCAGTTACAAACATTTGCCTTCAACTGTCGTTTAAGTTGTAGATCAGCCTAGACTTTCAGCTAGCCAGAGAACTTTAAGTCAAAGCGGGACTTTCCAGCGAAGATTAGAGCTAATCCTTTAGCTTTTCGGGTATAACTGTAAACTTCTTAATTGTTTCGTCTAAAAACTAGGTGAGCTTAACGTACAATTCTTTTTAGGACACCCAAGACACAACTCCTTATTATGACTCTCGGGCTAGCAGGTTACCCGGTCAATCAAGTTACCTTCAGAATCTAAGAGCTGAACATCTAGAGCCATACTTCCCGAGGCATGTGTTGCGCAACTTAGGCATGGGTCAAATGCCCGAATAACTGCTTCAACCTTATTGAGTAAACCTTCACTCAGTCGTTTCCCATGAATGTACTTCTTAGCTACCTGAGTTATAGCCATGTTGCAGGCAACGTTGTTGTTCTCTGTTGCAATAATCATGTTGACCCAAGTTATTATACCTTCTTTATTAACCTTATAATGATGGATTAACGTCCCTCTCGGAGCTTCTGCCACTCCTATCCCTTCATTTCTGTTGGGGGATGCCTTAGCCTGAACATTGTCTGAGTAAATTTCTTCGTCTTCGAGGATCTCTTTGGCACGTTCGAGGCAGAAGAGTATTTCAACCAAGCGTGCATAATGGTATAGGAAGGTGCTATGGACAACTCCATTTCTACCAGATTGTTTAAACTCCCTAAGTTCTTCCTCCGCGAGAGGTGTGCCACAATGCGATGCTATGTTAAGTCTGGCCAAGGGACCTACCCTATAGGCTCCATCGGGATATCCTAAGGGCTTGTAGTATGGAAACTTCATGTAAGTCCATGGTTCTACAGCTTCCTCAATGTATTCAAAATACTTTCTTGGATCGAGCTGGTCGGCGACGATCTTGCCCTCTGGATCAACTATTCTTATTCCACCATCATAATGTTCGAGGCCACCATTGGGGGCCACTAAACCCATGTAGTGTGTTGGAAAGTTTCCAAAGTTTTCTATCTCCTCCTCTAAACCCTTTAAATTATCTTTGAACATTGAAATTGTTTTAAGCGTCATCTCTAAGGCTTCTGGTAAATTAGAGAGTAGCTTGTTGACTCTTTCTTTTGAAATTGCGGTTTTCACGCCACCTGGTACAACCCAGTCACTAGAATGGATCCTTTTACCGCCCAAATATTCTATTATTTCTTGCCCAAACTTTCTCAGTCTAATACCTCGTCTAACTAGATAGGGGTGACTTTCCATTAGACCGAAGATGTTTCTCTTAGACGGGTCTGAATCAATTCCTAGAAGGAAATCTGGTGAAGAGAGATGGAAAAAGCTTAGAGCATGTGACTGGATAAGCTGTCCCATATGCATTAAGCGACGTAACAGGATGGCTGGGCTAGGTACGCTTACAGCCAGTATTTCATCACATGCCTTCACTGAGGCTAGCAGGTGGCTGACAGGGCAGATGCCGCAAGACCTTGAGGTTATGCTTGGCATTTCGTAAAATGGGCGTCCTTCACAGAACTTTTCAAATCCTCTGAAATCGGTGACCTGCAACCGGGCTTCCTTAACAGATCCATCCTCCCATAGAAGAATGGTCACTTTAGCATGTCCCTCTATTCTCGTTACGGGGTTTATCACTATCTCGTCGTTCATTCCTCTAGCACCTTATTCAACCATACTTGAATCTGCCCTCCATGCTAGGAGTCTTTCTTGACAACAATTCCGTCAAGACATAATTTATGAGATCCGCCGGCGGCGGACATCCCGGAATGTAATAATCCACCTTAACTATTTCATGTAATGGACATGCCTGCTCCAGCAGTTTCGGAACATCTATTGGAATTTGAGAATTCATATCGGCGGTTTCCACATATGCTCTTTCGAGGACGGATTTAGCACTGTTATTTAGCGCATTTCTTAAAGCAGTGACATTTCCTGTGACAGCGCAGTCTCCTAGTGCTACCAGAACTTTTGTGCGCATTCTCACCTGTTTAAGTAAATTTAACTGTTCTTCGTTTCCTACAGCACCTTCGATAATAGTTATGTCAACGTCTTCTGGGAAAGTTTTAATGTCCACAAGGGGACTATAGACCAGTTGAACCTTCTTAGCCAGTTCTATAAGACGTTCATCTTGGTCGAGAAATGACATATGACACCCTGAACAGCCGCTCAACCAAACGGTTGCCAACCTAATCTTTTTTGTCGTCTCCATTTACCGACACCTCCTTCCCAAGACGAATTCGGGTAGCTCCTTGTCCTTTGTTTCAGAAAGTGCTTTACCTTTGATGTATATAGCCCCGACCGGGCAGACTGCGGCGCATTTCATGCATGATGTGCAAGAGTTTGAGGCGCCCCAAGGCTCGTCAAGGTCAATAATAACTTGTGAATCTTTTCCTCTCATTTTCAAGTCGAGTGTATGAACGCCTTCCACTTCGTCACAAACTCTAATGCAGCGCGTACAAAGTATGCATCTGTTCGGGTCAAGCACGAGGTTCTCGTGAGAAGAGTCAATTTTGTGATTGGTCCATTTGCGGTTAAACCTAACGTGGTCTGTCCCCAACTCTGTAGCCATTTCTTGAAGCTCGCAACTGTCATTGGCTACGCAGACTGCACATATATGAGTTCTCTCTGAAAGTAAGAGTTCCACAATCATCCTACGATATTCCATTAAGCTGTCCGAGTTTGTTATAACCTCCATGCGGTTGCTGACTGCTGTCGAGCACGCGGGAAATAGCTTTGGCGACCCTTTAACTTCCACAAGGCAGAGGCGGCATCCTCCTAAGCTGGTCAACCCCTCCAGATAACATAGCGTCGGAATAAAGATTTCATTTTCTCTAGCAACTTCAAGAATTGTATCAGCCTCTTGGGCGGTGACCTCTTTGCCATCTATCTTTAGTTTGATTGTTCTAACACTCATTTCCTGCTAGCCTCTTTGTGACTTGTAAAACACTTTCCTGCTCGACACTTCTTTTCAATGATGTGTGAGATATATTCATCCTCAAAGTAACGTAACGTTGTCAGAACAGGATTTGGCGCTGTCTGGCCAAGGCCGCAGAGGCTGGTTTCTTGGATTAGGTTACCCAATTTTTTTAGGAGGGCTAAATTCTCCACCTTACCTTCTCCTCGGATAATCCCTTCAAATGTGTTTTTTACCTTAACAAGACCTACTCTGCAAGGAACGCATTTGCCACAAGATTCGTCTACACAGAAATCTGTGAAAAACTTTGCAGTGTCAACCATACAAGACGTTTCGTCCATTACAACTATCCCGCCTGAGCCCATTATGGCTCCGGCTTTGGTTAGGGATTCGTAGTCTACGGAAAGGTCCAGCAAGTCTTCTGGAAGACATCCACCTGAAGGACCACCTACTTGAACTGACTTAAACTTCTTACCATCTGGTATCCCCCCACCTATGTCAAATACGACCTCCCTTAATGCGATGCCCATGGGAATCTCTATCAGCCCTGGGTTTTTGACCTTACCAGTAAGTGAGAAACATTTAGTTCCACTGCATCTTGGGGAGCCAATCCGCGAAAACCATGCCCCGCCATTATTTATTATTAGTGGGACGTTCGCTAGAGTTTCAACGTTTTGTATGAGGGTTGGTTTTCCCCATAGGCCAGAAGTGGCTGGATAAGGTGGACGAGGGCGTGGCGTAGCCCTGCGACCCTCTATGGAGGCTAGTATAGCTGTTTCTTCGCCAGCAACAAATGCTCCCGCTCCCAACCTTAATTTGACATCGAACTTGAAGGAGGACTCAAGAATGTCTCCCTCTAAAAGGCTTAGAGATGCTGCTTGCTTCATAGCCCTTTTCAAAGTCTGTATAGCTAGAGGATATTCGGCCCTTATGTATATGTAGCCATGTTCTGCCCCTATAGCATAAGCAGCTATAAGCATACCTTCGATTATTGCGTGCGGGTCGGCTTCAGCGAGGGTCCTATTTGCGAAGACGCCCGGATCTCCTTCATCCAAGTTGGCTACAACATACTTGGGGGACCCTGGGGCTCTTGCTACAAAATTCCATTTGTGGCCTGTCGGGAAACCAGCACCACCACGGCCCCTTAGACCGCTAGCAGAAACTTCATCTATGACCTCTTGGGGGCTCATCTTGGTTAGACATTTGATCAGCGCTGAGTATCCCCCTGTAGATATGTAATCCTCAATTCTGAAGGGATCAATCTTCCCAGCGTTTCTGAGAACGAGCCTGAGTTGTTTCTTGAAGAAGGTTTCGTTACTGTAGATTAGATTTTTTAAAGGAGCTCCTTTAGTTATATGCTCTCTTACTATTTCTCTAGCTTTTTCAGGGGTAACGTTCTGGTAGAGGTAGTCCCCTGGTTCTACAACTACAACCGGACCTAAATAGCAAGTTCCTACACAGCCTGTCCTAGCAACCTTGCACTCTTCCTCAACAGCAAATTCCTTAACAGCATCTTGAAACTCCTTTAACACTTTCAGTGCGCCAAAAGGCAGACAACCGCTAGAACAACACACATTTATTCTATACTTATACGACCTTCGGAGATTCAGATCTCTTTCGGCTAACTTAATGATGTCATCTGGTTTCAACCTTTCCATCTCCGAGCAAAAAATTGATTTTGTTCATTACAGCTTCTTTTGAAGCTCCACCTACAACTTCATCGTCGACAATCACATTCGGAGCCATCGCGCATGCACCTATACAACGTGTAATAAACAGTGAAAGTCTTCCATCAGCACTAGTCTCACCACGCTCAACGTTAAACGCACGCTCGACCGCCGATATAATTTGCTCAACGCCTTTAACAAAGCATGCAGTCCCAAGGCAGAAGGTAATCGTGTGCGTTCCAGGTTTTTTCAACTTAAATAGGTTATAGAAGGTTGCAACTCCATAGACATGACTTGATGGAAGATCTAGAGCATTAGAGATGTACAAAAATAAATCTTTGTCCAGATAACCGTAGAGTTCTTGGGCTTTGTGAAGTATTTCAAGAAGAGATTCCTTCTGATACTGGTGTTGCGTGATAACTTTCTCTAGTAAGACAAGACGTCTATCACTTTTCAACCCGGTATGTAGACTTTCTGGACTCAAACTTATTTTCCTGCTGAGCCGTGTTAAATAGAAATAGGAGTTCAGGTTCCTAAAATAATTTATAGGCAATTTTCAATTATTTATCCTATCGCTGAAAGGGTTGTGAAACTCGTGCGCCCCCTTCACTATATACACGACTTAGAGACAAAAAAAGGAAGAATAACTCAAATCTACCTTGTTTCGACAAAGAGGATTCTAAGCTTTCAGAGTTTCATTAATACCTGCTTGAAAAGATGCAGCCTTCTATGGACACAAAGAGTTGATGTAGATGAGTAGAACTCTGATATCTCGGTTTTTGAGCCCCTGCGGACTTCATTGCGGTTGGTGTCCCTACAATGTTAAGGGAACAAACGAGTTCGGTTGTCCTGGTTGTTGGGAGAAGGAAAGGTGTCCTATAAGGGACTGCGCCAAGGAAAAAGGTGTCAAATTATGCACTTATTGTGCTACATTTCCCTGTGATACATATTTGCAGGGTTTTCAGTGCATGCATGAGCGGTATACATATTAACATTGAAAACAACTCCTCTTGAAGCGCACGTATCCATACTTCTCATGTACTGACCGTCTAACAATCGTTAATCAAGAGACGGGAAAGAAAAAGCAACGGGACTATGCTTAAACTGTCGAAGGAAAATCCAAAACGTGAAAGAAGCGAAACGTCTACTAGTTCAACTCAGAGTCAAAGCCTTGGAAAAGTTAAAATAATTTACGGAAGAATCTTTAACAGAAAACTCGTCAAGTGTTTTGCGGTTCTTTCTAGCTCCGACGTTAAGCCCTCCCCAAAACTAGCATCCTTAGGCTGAATCACGAGTAGAGCGATTTCGGCGCCAGTCGTTCTTGCAAGATACTCGCAGAATATTTGAAGAGGTAGAGCGTGGGTTGATATCGCGGTTTGTTCCGCCAGTTGAGTTGGCTCTATGAATTTTGAAGAGCAGGGTTTCAGGTTTAATAGAGCGGCATCGATGACCAGTATGTGGGTGGGCTTAAACTCCTCTATTGGCTGTATAAAACTCTCGGGAACAGTCTCACATTCTATTAGATAAACAGCCTCTGAAACCTTGTTCCGCAGATTTCTTACAATTTTGACCCCAACAAAATCGTCTTTCCGAAGAGGATTTCCAACGCCCGCGATAACCACTCTTCGAGAGTTTGAGAGCCAGTTCCGCAGTCTGTTCTCAGTTTCGCTGTTGTCGTTTTTACGCTGGCTTTTCATTTGTCTGTTCTCTTGATATGCACATTAAGAAAGTTTAAGGCTTTTCAGAAGCCTATCTTTTCACAACCTTCAGCAACTTTTTGTTGTGATCGTATATTTTTACTTCGAGGGGCATCTGACCTATCGCGAAGTGGGTGGCACACGCCCAGCATGGGTCGTAGGCTCTGAAGGACATCTCCACCATGTTTAATATAGCGTCGCTCACTTCTCCGCCGTGTATGAGTCCTTTAGCCGCGTCTCTGATTGACATGCATATGGCTGGAGCGTTGTTTGTTGTAGCCACTATTAGATTGACCTTTTTTATTAGTGCATCCTCATCAAGTTGGTAGTGATGTATCAGAGTGCCTCGAGCCGCTTCAATTATTCCGACTCCTTCTCCGGGGTTGCCCGGCTCATTTCTAATATCTTTGCTTGTTATCTCCTCGTCTCTGCTCAGTTCTAGGGTTCTTTCAGCCGCGTACAGCAACTCTATAAGTCTGGCCCAGTGAAATGCAAGGGTTGAGTGAACTGGCTTGCCGCCGAGTGTCTCATACATTCTCTCAAATTCTTGCTGTGCAAGAGGGGTTGCCATACCCTCTGAGGCGTTCAGCCTTCCGAGGGGGCCGACTCGGTAAACGCCACTATTCGATCCGTCGACCAAGCCTTTCCATCCAACCTTCTTGAGGTAAGGCAATTTTACGTATGTCCATTCTTCCACACGTTCTTCGATTACATCTAGGTAGTCGGACGGGGCGAACTTCACAAACTCTTTATTATTTTGGTCAACCACTCGCACTTTTCCATCATAGAAGTTGACTTTGTTGTTTTGGTCAACTAAGCCCATGTAATATGTTTTGAGAGTGTACGGGTCGCTTAGGATTATATCTACATATTTCTTATTATTCAACACAACGTCATCAAATATCTTCAGGCTGAACTTTGCGAATTCAACGCTGGACTCTGCCATCTTTTCAATTTCCTGCCTCTCCTCTTCCGTGAGTCCTTTAGATATGCCTCCGGGCAGTCCACAGCTTGGGTGAGTTGCTTTTCCACCCAGCATGGCAGTAATCTTTTGTCCATAGGCTCTATGCTTTATCACTTCTTTGGCGATGTCCAAGCCAACCTTTTTGATCACTCCAAGGATGTTTCTTTCCGCTGGTGGAGCATCTGGTCCCACAACAAAGTCCGGTGCTCCCAAGAAGTAAAAGTGAAGGGTATGGTCGTAAACGAAATAACCGCCATACATGAGTTCTCTAAGCTTCTTAGCCGCTGAAGGAGGCTCAACGTTGAATGCGGCGTCTAAAGCCTTTGTTGAGGCGAAATGATGTGCAACTGGACAAACGCCACAGATTCTAGGCGTTATTATGGGTAGCTCCTCAGCTTTCCTGCCCTCGCAGAACCTCTCAAACCCTCTGAGCTCTGGAGTTTGGAAGTAGGCGTTCTCTACATTTCCCTCGTCATTTAGGAATATGGATATTTTTCCATGACCTTCCAGCCTCGTTATGGGGTCTATTACTATTGTTTTCATTCTTTCATAACTCTCCTCCGAAGAAGAGAAGCTGGCAACGAATACTTGTAAAAGGTTCCTAACGGATCCTTGATCTGGGCGATCAGCTTCTCCGCGTCATACCCCGGATTTTTCTCCTCGTCAACTCCTAAAATTGATGAGAGGGCACTTATCATAGCTGCTCCTTGCTCCACCTCGTTTGGGCATGGTCCTCCGCAGCCTGTACAAGGCATGTTTGCATTGACGCACTGAGCTTCACATCCTCCGCGGGTGGCTGGTCCCATGCAAATTATTCCCTGTTCTAGAAGGCATTTTTCTGGTTCTGGAACTATTTCGTAAACCCTGTATATCTTTGAAATCTTCTTC